>NZ_JBFBAF010000020.1:9595-195863 GCF_040682095.1 Amycolatopsis sp. NPDC051372 | reverse complement strand
GTCGACGTTGCGCGCCGCCGAGACGACCTGCACACCCTCCTCGACCAACGCCCGGGCCGATCCGACCGCCCGATCGAGACGCCGGCTCCCCGGCGATCTCGCCCGCCACGCCGGAGGCGGGGCAGACAACACAGCGGGGCAGACAATAGGGTGATACGTCAACAAATCGGGGTAGACTCACGTCATGACGGACGCACGCTGGCTCGACGAGCGCGAGTTGCACGTCTGGAAGCTGTACCACCTGCTCCAGCGGTCCCTGAACGGCGCCATCGACCGGCAGCTCGTGCGCGACGCGGGCCTTTCGGGTCCGGACTACACGCTGATGGTGCCGCTTTCGGAGGCACCTGGTGATGTGCTGCGCATGCGCGACCTCGGGATGCAGATCAGGTGGGACCGCAGCCGGCTGTCGCACCACGTGAGCCGGATGGAGAAACGCGGCCTCGTCACGCGCGAGGACTGCTCGGACGACGCGCGCGGCGCCATGGTGCGCCTCACGCCGGCCGGGCGCGAAGCGATCGAGGCGGCCGCGCCCGAGCACGTGGAGACCGTGCGGCGGTACTTCTTCGAGCAGGTCAAACCCGACGAGCTCGAGGTGCTGGAACGCGTCTTCGACCGCATGGTCTCGCGCCTCAACGCAGACGACGAAGACGGCCCCTGTACGAGGTAAAGTCGGGTTCGTGGCCAAAACGCGCGAGAAGCTCAGCCGCGAAACGATCGTCGATGGCGCCCTCGCCCTGGCCGATCGCGAGGGCCTCGACGCGCTGACGATCCGCCGCCTCGCGCAGGATCACGGCGTCACGCCGATGGCCCTGTACTGGCACTTCAAGGACAAGCACGAGCTCGTGGCCGGCCTGGCCGAACGCCTGCTGGCGGACGTCTCGCTGCCGGATTCCGGCGGGCCTTGGGACGTGCGGCTGCGGGCCGCGCTCGTGGCGGTGCTGGCCGCCGTGCGCCCCCACCCTGCGGTCGCCGACCTCGTCCCGCCGCGCATCCTCGAGTCCGACGCCGGCCTCACCGTGGCCGACCACGTGCTCGGCCTGCTGCGCGAAGCCGGGTTCACGGCCGAAGAGGCCGCGGAGCTCGGCGGCTACCTGCTGTGCGCCAGCGTCACCCTGGTGACGGCCGAGCCCGGCGTCACGGACGTCCATCCCGCGTCCTCGCGCGACGAAGCCGTGGAGCGCAAGCGGGTCGCGCTGGCCGCGTTGTCGCCCGAGCGCTTCCCGAACGTCTCGGCCGCCGCCGGCGCGCTGGCCGCGTGTGGCGACGAGGATTCGTACTTCGCCCGCGGCGTCGACCTGCTGGTTTCGGGTGTTCGCGGCTTGCGCTGACGGTCGCCCGGACCCCCGCTGACGAGCGCGCACCACCTCCGTCAGCGCACCGTGCGGGCGTGGTCAGCGCCGGGTCGCAGTCTTGCGTCATCGAAACGCCGAACCCCGAGAAGGGACTCCAGCGATGACCAAGACCGTGCTCGTTTCCGGTGCCAGCGTGGCAGGGCCGTCGGCCGCTTTCTGGCTGCACCACCACGGCTACTCCGTGACCGTCGTCGAGGCGGCGCCGGTACTGCGGCCCAGTGGCCAGGCCGTGGACTTCCGCGGCGAGCAGATGAAGCTGATCGACGCGATGGGGCTCACCGAAGAGCTGCGCAAGTACGAGACCGCGATGGGCGACCAGCTGCTGCTGAACTCGGCAGGCAAGCCGATCGTGACCGTGCCCAGCTCGTTCGCCAGCGGCGAGCTCGAGATCCTGCGCGGCGACCTCGCCCGCATCCTCTACGAGCGCACCCGGGATTACACCGAGTACGTGTTCGGCGACCGCGTCACCTCGCTGACCGAGACGGCCGACGGTGTCGAGGTGACCTTCCGCCACGGCGCGCCCCGCCGGTTCGACCTGGTGGTCGGCGCCGACGGTGTGCACTCGGGTGTCCGGACCGCCGCGTTCGGCGCGGAGGCGCGTTTCCGCAAGGACCTCGGTTACCACGTCGCCGCCTTCACCGCGCCCAACCACCTCGGGCTCGACCACAGCGGCCTGATCTTCAACGAGCCGGGCCGCGGCGCGATGGTCTACAGCGGCCGCGAAGGCGACGCCGTGACCGTCATCCTGTACTTCCGCGGCGACCCGCGTGGTTACGGCCGACCGGACCCCGAGCGGCAGAAGGAGATCGTGGCCGACGTCTTCGCCGGCGCGGGCTGGGAGATGCAGCGGCTGCTGAGCGCGATCGACGACGCGCCGGATCTGTACTTCGACACCATCGGCCAGATCAGCATGGACAAGTGGTCGAAGGGCCGCGTGGTGCTGCTCGGCGACGCCGCGTGGTGCGCCGGCCCCGGCGGCTCCGGCACGGGCCTGGCGATGATGGGCGCGCAGATCCTCGCCGGCGAGCTCGCGGCCGCGAACGGCGACCACGTGACCGCGTTCGAGAAGTACGAGCAGCGCGTGCGCAAGCCGGCGCACATCGGCCACAAGAACGGTGCCGGCTCGGGCGGGTTCCTGGTGCCGGAGAACGAGAAGAAGCTGCGCAGCCGCAACCGGATGTACCGCATGCTGACCGGCCCGGTGTTCGGGAAGGTGTTCGACTACATGAGCACCCGGGCGGCGAACGCGGTGCAGTACCAGGAGTACACCGGCAAGGTCGCGGGCTGAGAGGTTGCCTTGACGCGCACGTCAAGGTCTACCGTCGGACGCATGCGGATCGGCGAGCTCGCCCGGCGGGCGGGGACGACACCACGGGCGCTGCGCTTCTACGAGGCGCAGGGGCTGCTGCCGGCGGGGCGGTCGGCGAACGGGTACCGGGAGTACGACGAGAACGATCTACGACTGGTCAGCGAGATCCAGACGCTGCGCACGGTCGGGTTCACCCTCGAAGACACTCGCCCGTTCGTCGACTGCTTGCGCACCGGCCACGAGTCCGGCGACGCCTGCCCGGCTTCGGTCGAGGTGTACCGGCGCAAGCTCGAGGAAGTCGAGAAGTGCCTGGCCGACCTCGGCGCCGTGCGGACCGCGTTGATGGACAAGCTCGCCGAGGCTTCGGCCCGGCACGACCCCTGTGTTGCCGAGGAGATCCGATGACCACCGATGCGACCTTCGCCGCCGACGTCCTCGACCACGACAAGCCGGTGCTCGTCGATTTCTGGGCCGAGTGGTGCCCGCCGTGCCGGATGATCGCGCCGGTGCTGGCCGAGATCGCGGCCGAGCGGGCGGATTCCCTGACGGTGCGCCAGATCGACACCGACCTGAACCCCGAGACAGCGCGGAAGTACCAGGTCATGTCGCTGCCCACACTGATCCTGTTCCGCGGCGGCGAACCGGTGCACACCATCGTCGGCGCCCGCTCGAAGGCCCGGCTGCTCGCCGAGCTCGACAACGTTTTGGGAACTACTCCCGTCGCCCTGTGAAAACCAGGCCGACCCGGTAAAAATAAGTGTGGACCACACCGGGGAGGCAACCGTGAACACCCTCGTGCACTCGTTCCTCTTCCTCCGCCGCGCGATCGGAGTGCTCGGCCTCTCGCTGCCGTTCGTCGTGATCCTCGGCAAGGAGCTGCTGCAGGGCGGCGGCCTGCAGGGTTCGCTGAGCGGCTACTACTACAGCGACCTGCGCGACGTCTTCGTCGGCACGATGTGCGCCATCGGCGTTTTCCTCGTCTCCTACCGGGGCTACGGGCGGATCGACGACATCGCGGGCAACGTCGCGGCGGTCGCCGCCATCGGCGTCGCACTCTTCCCGACCAGCCCGGCCTCGCCGACGGGCACTGAGCGCGCTGTGGGAGTGGCGCACCTCGTGTTCGCGGCGATCTTCTTCCTGACGCTGGCGTTCTTCTGCTTCTTCCTGTTCACCAAGTCCGACGAGACCTCGCCGACCTCGCGCAAAGCCGTGCGCAACGTCGTCTACCGCGTGTGTGGCGGCGTGATGCTGGCGGCGCTGGCGCTGATCGTGATCAACGGGCTCTTCTTCGACGCGGCCACGGCTTCGCTGCACCCGACGGTGTGGCTGGAATCCCTCGCGGTGATCGCGTTCGGTGTCTCGTGGCTGGTGAAGGGCGACGCGCTGCTGGCCGACCTGCCGCACGACCGCGGCGAACTGGTCCAGGCCTGAGCCACGGTCCACTTCGGACGGAAGTGGTTCAGCCCAGCCGGCCGTATGCGGCCGAAACCTGCGTGAGCCACTCGACTTCCGCGGCGAAGGTCTTGGCGTCGTGGTCGTCGAAGCTGCCGCTGTCCTGGCTGTGTGGCGGGGTGACGCCGGAGTTCTTCGCCAGCAGCGCGTGCTTGATCTTCGTGGCCTCGACCAGGGCTTGGTCCGCCGCTTCGGCCGGGGAGGACTCGGCGCGGTCCATGTACGGCCGCAGCGCCCGCCAGCCGTCGCGGATCTCGATCACGCGGCGGTGCAGGCGGTAGTGCAGATCGGACCACTGGCGGTCGGCACCGGACGGCGGCTCCAGCGCGATGCCCGGCGACGACTCGTACAGCGAGTGCCACAGCGGGTAGAGCGCGCGGTAGGAGCTGTAGTTCCGGCCCCACGCAAGGAGGTTCGACACGTGCCCGCCCCACGACGGCATGGTCAGCCCCAGCGACACGATCACGATGCCGAGCGCGCTGAACAGCGACGCCGCGATGGCCCACGGTCCGACCGACAGGCCGAACATGGGGCTCACGATGTTCACCGTGCGCGCGGCGCAGTAGAGGAACAGCACCACCGCTCCGGCCGCGAGCATCCGCAAAGCGCGGCGCAGCCACGGTTTCGTGGTGCTTCGCGCATACGGGATGCACTGGCGGTAGATCGTCACGCACGGCACGGCCTGCGAGACGATGAACAGCAGCAGGTAGACGAGGATGACCGGATTGCTGCTGCCGGTGCCGAACGCCGACGCCGGCGTGCCGGGGCGGTTGCCGATGAAGAACAACGCTGTCAGCACGACGCACAGCACGACGCCGGAGACGATCCACGCCCGGATCGCGCGCCGTACCTCCGAGAGCGGGTTCGCCCACTGCATCAGCAGGATCTGCGCGCTGATGCAGTAGGCAACCGCCGAGAGGTGCAGCACGAGGATGGCCAGGTTCTGCACGCCGAAGAACGTGACGACGCTGAGCGACACCGCTCCCATCGTGAACGTGAGGCACTGCAGCACCAGCGTCACCATCATCGTCACGTACCCGATGTCACCCCAGCCGCGCCGGATCGACGCGAGCTTGTAGAGGAACGCGGCGTACGACGACACCGCGGACGACGCGAAGAGCACGATCTTCAGCGCGTTCACACAAGACCACCCCAGTTGTGTACTGTATCGATTGTTACCAATCCGACCACAGTCACGGCCGAATGGCTTCGTAGCAACGGTTACGCGCCGCGTGGGGGATCGGCCTACTTTTGGCCGGACTAGTAACTGGAGATTCAGGCGTTCACGGCCTCGCGCCGGCTGCCTTCGAGCGGCACGGCCAGGCCGACGGCTTCCGCCGCCACGGCCACCGCGTAGTCGAAGAAGGCCGACTGGTCGGGAACGCTGTCGTGCGTACGGCTGAACACCTGGAACACCAGCAGGCCGATCAGGTTGCTCCACAGCACGATCCCGCGTTCGAGCAGATCACCGTACGGAGCCTCGGGCTGTCCGCCGAAGAGCGCGACGGCCTCGGCGGTCACGAGCGTCGGACCGGGCAGCGGCCGGCTCGGCGGCGTGAGGGATCCCGCCGCCAGCGCGGAACGCAGCACCGCGGCGAGCGCCGCGGGCGTGCGCGAAGCCGGGCCCACCGTGGTCTCCGGTGCCTCGTAGCCGGGCACGGGCGAGCCGTAGAGCAAGGCGAACTCGGCCGGGTTCGCGAGCGACCATTCGCGCAATGCGCGGGTGACGGCCAGCAGACGCGCGCCGGGATCCGTTTCCCGCTCGCCGGGATCGGCCTGTTCCATGGCCTCGCCGGAGGCGTTGTAGGCGTCGGTGATCAATGCGGTCAGGAGATCGTCGCGATCTTCGAAAAACGGTTGCACCTCGGCCACGGTCACGCCACTTCCGACGGCCACCGTCTGCAGCGTCAGACCGGTCGCACCGGTCTCTGCGAGTTGACGACGAGCCGTCTCCTTGACGAGCCGGGGGAGATCTTCAGAAGACATAGGCATCCTTGTCGGAACTGTCCATGATCGGCGACCCTACACCAACGCCCGTCGGCCGCCTAGGGTCCGAAAAGCGGCTCCGGCCACAGGGAAGACTTGAGTGAAGACCACTGAGAAGTCCCTGTGAATCCGATTAATCGCGTGCCATTTCACGGAGTGTTCGCGGGAGCTTCGCGAGGCATCCGAGAGGCTTACGGACAACTGTCCGAAGAAGTTCGCGGTGAACCCGAAGTTACGGATACCTGAAAAGCCAATCCCGCTCACCGGGCTGACTATGGTGTGGCGCATGAGTCTTCACGTGGTGATCGGGTTCGGCCCGGCAGGGGCGGCGACGGCGAGGCTGCTCGCCGGACGGGGCGAGCGGGTGAAGGTGATCGGCAGGTCGCCGCGACCGGAGGAAGCGGGGCTCGAGCACGTGGTGCTCGACGCCACCGACAGTGCCGCGCTGACCGCCGCAGCCGAGGGTGCTGACGCGATTTACCAGTGCGCGAGCCCGCCGTACCACCGGTGGACGCGCGACTGGCCGCCGCTGGCCGACGCGACCGCCGCGGCGGCCGAGGCGACCGGCGCCGTCCTCGTGGCGCTCGGGAACCTGTACGGCTACGGGCCCGTCGAAGGTCCGATCACCGAGGATCTGCCGCTCGAGGCGACGGGGCCCAAGGGCCGCGTGCGCGCACAGCTGTGGAATCAGCTGCACGACCTGCACGAGCAGGGCCGGATTCGCGCCGCCGAGGTGCGGGCGTCGGATTTCTTCGGCCCCGGCGTGACCGACGGCGGGCACCTGGGCGCGCGAGTGGTGCCGGCGGTGCTGAAGGGGCGCAAGGTTCAGGTGATGGGCGACCCGGACGCGCCGCACAGCTGGACCTACATTCCTGACGTGGCGCGGACGCTGGTGCGCGTTGCCGCGGAGGAGAAGGCGTGGGGTCGCGCGTGGCACGTGCCGACGCTGCCGGCACGTTCGTCGCGCGTGATGGTCGGCGTGCTGTGCGAAGCGGCGAGTGTGCCGCCGGTCGGCGTACAACGGCTTCCCGCGCCGTTGCTGCGGATGGCGGCCGCGTTTTCGCCCTTGCTGCGAGAACTGCAGGAGGTTCGCTACCAGTTCGACCGCCCGTTCGTGGTGGATTCGCGTGCGTTCACGGAATTCTCGGGCGAGCAAGCCACTCCGCTCGGGGAGCAGGCGGCGGCGACGGTGAGCTGGTGGCGTGATCGATCGGCTACCGTGGGTTGACCCGCGGTCGGGGATTTTCGCACGAGTTCCGAGACGCTCTTGAAAATCCGATCGCCACGGGGCAATCTCTCACCTACTGGGTGGGCGATCGGCGCGAGGAAGTTCTGTTATGGCGTCTTGGGGATCTGCTGCGCACGAAATCGAAAATCGACCGGACATTGCTATTGTCGGCATCGGGTGCCGTTTTCCCGGTGCGCGGAACGTGAACGAGTACTGGGATCTGCTCAGCGAGCCGAAACCTCAGTTCAGGACCGTCCCGGATTCGAGGTGGCGCCGGGACTCGTTCTACAATGACGATTTCCGGGACACCTCGGCCGCGTACTCCGACAAGATGGCGCTGCTCGACGACGTCGGCGACTTCGATGCCGGGCACTACGGCATCCCGCCGCGCCGCGCGAAATCACTCGACCCGCAGCACCGGCTGCTGGTCGACCTCACGCGCGAAGCGCTGCAGGACGCCGGCTGGGAGGCCGGCGGCTTCGAGCGCGAAGACACGTCGGTGATCATGTCGCTGTCCGAGAGCGGCTACCGCGAGATGAGCACGCTTCACATTCGCCTGCGCCAGCTCGCGGGCGGCGAGTTCGGCCGGTCGGCGGGCGCCGAGCTGGCGGAGGCGGGCTCGGCCGTCGGCGGTCTGCACGCCACGGCCATGGCCGGGCTGCTGCTCAACATGGGCCCGAGCTCGATCAGCTCCGTGTTCGACCTGCACGGCGAGAGCTACGCGCTCGACGCCGCCTGCTCCGGCGGCCTCACGGCGGTGGCCAACGCGGTGTTCGCGCTGCGGGCGGGCCGCTGCCGCATCGCCGTGGCCGGTGGCGCGCAGCTGGTGCTCACGCCGGACCTGCTGGTGGGTTTGTGCCGCATCGGTGCGGTTTCCCGCACCGGCGAGTGCCGCCCGTTCGACAGCCGGGCCGACGGGTTCGTGCTGGGTGAAGGTGCCGGCGTGCTCGTGCTGCGTCCGCTGGCCGACGCGCAGGCCGCCGGCGACCGGATCTACGCGGTGATCCGCGGCGTCGGGCTGTCGAACGACGGCACGGTCAAGGGCGGCATGATGCCGCAGGAGTCGGGCCAGCTGCTGGCGCTGCGCCGCGCGTACCGCGACGCCGACGTGGAGCCCGGTTCCGTCGGGTACCTGGAAGCGCACGGCACGGCGACGTCGGTGGGCGACGACGTGGAGATCAACGCGTTAGGCGAGCTGCGTCGCGACGCGACCACTCCCGCCTACCTCGGCGCCGCGAAGTCCGTGGTGGGGCATTCGCTCGGGACCGCGGGGATCGCCGGGCTGATCAAGTCGGTGTTGTCGGTCCACAAGGGACAGATCCTGCCGCAGCCGGATTTCGAACCGGCCGGGCACCTGGCGCTCGACGAGGCCGGTCTGCGGGTGGCCGGCGAGGTGACGCCGTGGACCGCCGACGGTCTGCGCCGCGCGGGGGTGAGCGCGTTCGGCTTCGGTGGGACGAACGTGCACGTGGTGCTCGAGGAATCCCCTGCGCTGCCAACGGTTTCCGTGGGTGGTCCGCAGTTGCTGCTGCTGACCGCGCGCGACCGGGCGGGGTTGGCCCGGCACGCGCGTGAGGTGGCGGAGGTGCTCTCGCGCGATCCGCTGCCGCTGGCCGCGGTGGCGTCCACTTTGGCGAGCCGCACTTTGTTCGCCGAGCGGCTGGCGGTGGTGGCCGACGATGCCGCCGACGCGGTGTCGAAGCTGGTCGCCGCGTCCGTCGCGCTGGAATCCGGGACGACGGGGGAGCTGGCGCCGGCGACGTACGCGGGGGTCGTGGCGCCGGGCGCCGAGGTGCCCGCGCCGGAGCTGCCGCTGCTGGAGCTGGCCGCACTGGCCGTGACCGGCGCCGGGCTGCGGCCCGCGATCGGCAGGACGCCGCCGTGCACGCTGCCGCCGAGCCCGCTCAGCCCGCGGAACCACTGGGTCGTGGACGAGGCGAAGCGGGTGAAGGCGCAGTCCTTGCCGCCGCTGAATGCTGTCTCGGCCGTGGAACCCGTTGTGCCACAGGGACTTCCGTCGGCGCGGGACGTGCTGGCCGTGGTGTTGGAGGAGGTCGCGCGCACGAGTGCGTTCCCGGTCGGTGACCTGTGCGCCGGGCACGCGTTGATCGATGATCTCGGGTTCGACTCTCTCATGCTGACGGAGCTGGAAGCCAACCTCCGCAAGCGCTTCCCCGGGCAGCGCTTCGAGATCGAGCAGGAGCGCGGTGTCACGGCCGGTGCGGTGGCGGGGCTGATCACGCCCGCCGTGCCGGTGCCCGTGCCACTGGCTTCGGAGACCGTCGCGTTCGACCCGGCCACGGCGTCGATCGACGACTTCCCCGAAGCCGCGGCGATCGACGCGCGGCTGCGGGAGTTTTCGGACCTCGGCGTGTCGAACCCGTACTTCCGCAAGCACCAAGGTCTCCTGACCAGCACGACGACCGTCGGCGGCCGGCAGTACCTGTCGTTCTCCAGCTACAACTACCTGGGTCTCTCCGGCCACCCGGCGGTGACGGCCGCGGTGCACGACGCCGTGGAACGCTACGGCACCTCGGTGTCCGGCAGCCGCCTCCTCGCGGGCGACCGCGACCTCACGCGTCAGCTGGAGATGGAGCTGGCGACGTTCCTCGGCACGGACGACTGCCTCGCGCTGGTGAGCGGCCACGCCACCAACGTGAGCGCCATCGGCCACCTCGTCGGCCCCGGCGACCTCATCGTGCACGACTCGCTCGCGCACGACAGCATCCTGCAGGGCTGCACCCTCTCCGGAGCGACGCGCCGCCCGTTCCCGCACAACGACGTCGCGCAGCTCGAAGACATCCTGCGCCGTACGCGCGCTCGGTTCCGCCGCGTGCTGATCGTGGTCGAGGGCGCCTACAGCATGGACGGCGACCTCGCCGACCTGCCGGGCTTGATCGAGGTCAAGAAGCGCTACGGCGCCCTGCTGATGGTCGACGAGGCCCACAGCATCGGCACGGTCGGCGCACGCGGCGCCGGCGTCGGCGAACACTTCGGCGTCTTGCGGTCCGAGGTCGACCTCTGGATGGGCACGCTGTCCAAGTCCCTGGCCGGCTGCGGCGGCTATCTGGCCGGCTCGTCCCGCGCGGTCCAGTGGCTGCGGTATTCGTTGCCGGGCTTTGTCTACAGCGTCGGCCTTACGCCCGCCAGCGCCGCCGCGTCGCTGGCCGCCCTGCGCGTCCTGCGCACAGAACCCTCGCGGCTGGCTCGCCTCCGCGAAAACTCAGGGTCCTTCCTGAAGCTGGCCCAGGCCGCCGGCTTGCCCACCGGCTCCGCCTCCGCGACCCCCATCGTCCCCTGCGTCATCGGCGACTCCACCACGACCATCCGCCTGGCCGGCGCCCTCTACGACCGCGGCATCATCGTCGACCCGATCCTCCACCCGGCCGTCGACGAATCCCAGGCCCGCCTGCGCTTCTTCCTCACCACCGACCACGAACTCGCCCAGCTGGAGTACACGACGAAGACGGTGGCCACGGAACTCGCCCGGCTGCGCGCTTAGCGGTGAGCGCCCGCGCCGGTTCTTGCCGGTCTGGGCACTCACGAGCCTGCTCGGACTCGTGCGGCGGTCCGCCGCTACGGGTCCACCGACCGAACTCGACCGTGTACGCGGCCCAGCCACGCCTTGCGCTCCATTGCGGCGAGGGACCCGGAAGGGCCCCGCCCGAGTGCGGCAGCCGACGCCGACCCGCCGGCACAGCTGAGTCTCGGGCAGCTCGTGCAGCGAGACGACGCGGGCCAGACGGGACACGGCGGTTTCGTGGTGCAAGGGCCGGACGGTAAGCGGCGGCCGCGAGACGATCAGGACGGCTCAGCCTCCTCAACCGCAGTGTCTTCGTCACGCGTAGCGCGGCGGAGTTCTTGCCCCGCCCCGCTGGGGGAGACAAACCCTGGCCCTGCCGGGCGGAGGCGAAACCCTGGCCCTGTCGGGGGGAGGCGAAACCCTGGCCCTGTCGGGGGGAGGCGAAACCCTGGCCCTGTCGGGCGGAGGCGAAACCCCGGCCCCGCCGGGAGGAGACAAAACCCCCGCCCTCCCAGGGGGAACGGCCCTTGTCCAGCCTATCGCCCACCCCCGACACTTTCGGCGACCGAGCGCCAGATCGGGGTAGTTGTCCACAACCCGATCGGGTGGGGAAAGTCGGCAGTGCGCGAACGCCTAAAGCAGCATCCGCTCAATCCGGTCGATCGGCTTCTCCTGCGCCGCCGGGACCTTCGCGGCCGGCGCGGGAGCCGGAACCACGCCCATCCGCTCCGACAGCAGGTACGCGATGATCTCCGCCTCCTGCTCCTGCGCGTCGTCGTAGGTGGCGCGCATCAGCATGTCGCGGACGATGTCCGGGTCGAGATTGGGGAAGAGGGAGCGGGCGCTCTCGTCGTCGAGCAGGCCCGAGCCGCGGTGGCAGCAGATGATGTGACCGAGCTCGTGCAAGATGATGTGCTCCTGGTGTGCGCCGGTGGTGTTGGCGTCGAAGAAGATGAGGTCTTCTTGTTGCGCCGCGACCCACATGCCGCACGGGTGGGAGGCCGGCATGGGCATCGGCACGAGGGTGATCGGCCGTTCGCGGATGGTGCCCAGCCGTTCGCACAGTGTCTGGAGGTCGCAGCCCTTCGGCAGATCCAGCTCGGCGATCCGCCGGGCGCCCTCTTCGCGCATCCGCTTGAGCTGGTCGCGACGCTCCTCCGCCATCCTCAGCCCGCCGCTTCGTCGCTGACCGGCGGCAGGCCCTGCATCTGGCGGTACTGGTCCATGATCGTGGTGATCGCCTGCAGGTTCTCCTCGCGCATGCCCGCCGCGCGCATCGCGACCGCGCGCACGCCCGCCTGGCGCATCGCCTCGATGGCGGCCAGCTCGCTCAGCACGTCGCCCGCCACCTTCTCGTCGAAGAAGTACGCGACGGACACCCCGAAGAACTTCGCCAGCGCCGCCAGCAGCTCCTGCGACGGGTTGGTGCGCTTGCCCGACCGCAGCTGCGACAGGTACACCGAGCCGACCTTCAGCTCCGGCGACACGCGCTTGAGCTCGGTCACGACCTCGGCGTTCGTCCAGTGCTTGCCCTGCGGACGCACCGTGCGGAACAGATCGTCGAGCCTGGAGGCCAACGTCGGCCGAGTGTCATCACTCGAGTCACTGGACATGTCCGCCCCCTCCGGTCAGCGACTGATTGCTCTCAGCTAGGCCGACTATCCCAGATTAGCTGACAGTTGACAATCAGGGCTCCCCTACACAAGACTGTGAGCAGCGCGAGTTAGCTGTTAGTTAACTCGCCAACACAGGCTTAGCGGTAGGCGTTGCACTGCCGCGGGGCGGCGCTGGGGGTGTCGCTCCGCCGGTCCGCCGGCCGGGCCCGGAGGCAACCGTTTCAGCGAACTGCCTCCGGGCCGGCGAGCTGCGCCCATTCGTCGGCCCAGCGCACCGCGCGCCGGTGGTCGAGCACGCGCCGCACGATCCAGAGCGCGCCGGCCAGCAGGCCGATCGCGCAGAGCCACGTGAAGGTGCCCACGAGCACGCCGTTTGTCACCGCGTCGGCGTGGGTGAGCGGGGCGGTGGTCTGCTTGCCGTTGTCGTCCAGCCAGATCGGCACCTGCGAACCGGGGTTGCCGGCGCCCGCGGGCACCGTCACGACGCCGGTCTGCAGCGAGCCGTTCGGCAGCCGCCAGTCGGCGGTCACGCGAGAGCTGTGGGCGATCGGGGCACTGTCGCCCGTCGACGCCGTCTTCGGCGCGGGCGCGAGCACGGTCGCGGTGACTTGGTGGCGCGCGTGCAGCTGCGCGTCCGACGCCGCGGTCTCGTGGGAGACGTCAGCCTTGCCGAGCAGCACCACGAGCGGGAGCGCCAAGATCGCGATCAGCGCGGCCAGGCCGGCGAGGAGACCCTCGATCCGGTCGGAGCGCCGCACGAGCGGATTGCGCGCGAATCCCAAACGTCGCAGGAAACGGGTAAAGAGAAGAGGTGGTCTGCCAGCCCGGGCCTTGTTCCGCATGAGCTCCATGGTCCTCTTGCACGCCCGCGCGCGCTGTGTCCAGCACAACGTTTTCTTTGATTTTCCTGGGAAAACGGTGTGTTCCTCAGCACGCTCAAGGCCTTCACTCCACTTGTGGGTGAACGCCGTCACTTCACGTCGTGATCGACTCGCCCGATGCTCGCCACGCGTTGAATGCGGAGCCGGAAACCGGCGTCAGTCCACGAGCCGGACGGTTGCGGTACTGCTGAACGACTTTCGTCGCGTGATGCCGTGCTCCGCCACGATGCTCAGCTGGATCGACCGGTCGGACGGGGCCCAGTAACCGGTGCGCACGAAGTACCCGTCCATCGTGCAGAGGCGGTTGGCGGTCTTGCGCGAGCTGATCGTCTCCCAGCCCCAGTGCCGGCCGCTGGCTTCCACGCCGTTGCGCCGGACGTAGAGACGCGGGTTGCCGACCTGGCGGCAGTACTCCGCGCCTTCGGCGATGTAGAGCACGCCGTCGACCTTGTAGAAGCGGCTGCCGTCGAGCAGGCTCACCTGACCCGACAGCGTGACGTTCACGCGGTCGCCGTCGTTTCCCTCCATCTCCCAGTCGACGCAGAATTCCTTCGCCGGAGCTTCGATCGACTGGGTCATGACCGCGTCCCCTTCGTGCACTGTTTCGAGAAGATTCGATTAGAAGATAGAGAAGAATCAGGAGGCAGGAAGGTTTCGCGAACGGTTTTCACCCGATAAGGCTCACGGGCTGACAGATTGTGTTCCACGCATGAATTACCGGCATTTTTCAGCGCACCGGGTGATGGCGCACACGGGAAGTGAAATCGGATTACCCGGAACCGGTCATGTCCCACCGTTCGACTGGGCGGTGTGGGTCTCGGTCGGGACCGGCCGTGTCGGCAGCGTGAGCAAGACTATGACCGCCGTCATAGTGAGTCGATCAGGGAAACCGTGCTACCCAAGGGTCATGACAGCTGTCATAATGACCGTCGAGCCGGCGACCGCCGGTGCCGTGGAGGGCCTCGTGCGAGCGTGCTCGCCGGCGAGCCTCGCGTGGCGCTTCACGCTGCCCGGGCGCCCGGCGCCGGACTGGATCCTGGTGCGCTACCGCACGTTCCTGCTCGCCGGCGCGGCCCTCGTCGCGAAGGTCGGCGACGCTGCGGTCGGCTTGGTCAACCTCGTGCCGGAAGGCGAGTGCCGGGCTGAGCTCGCGGTGCTCGTGGCCGACGCCTGGCACCGCCGCGGCATCGCGAGCGCGCTCGTGCGCAGCCTGAGCGAGGACGTCCGCTGGGCGGGCTGGACGCTGCACGCCACCGTCCAGGTCGGCAACGCGCCGGCCGAGGGCCTGCTGCGCGCGCACGGCTTCCGCCCGGTCCCGACGTTCGAGCGGGGCGAGAAGGAGTTCGAACGGGTCGTGCCGACTAGCATGACCGGTGTCATGAAGGAGGTCGTCGGTGGTGGAGTCGGAGAGGCCGGCGCGGGACCGGATGGTGTTCAGCGCCGCGCAGCTGCTGCGGACCCACGGCGTCGGCGGTACGGGCCTGCGGGACGTGGTGACCCACGCGAACGCGCCGCGGGGGTCGCTGCAGCACTACTTCCCCGGGGGTAAGGAGCAGCTCGTCGCCGAAGCGGTCGCCTGGGCCGGCAGGTACGCTGCGCGCCGCGTGCGCCGCAACGCCGAATCGCTGGAAGACGCGATGCCGGGCAACCTCTTCGCCGCGATGGTCGCGCCGTGGCGCGTCGAATTCGCCGATCAGGGATTCGGGAACGGCTGCCCGATCGTCGCCACGGTCGCCGATTCCGCCGCGATGAGCGAAAAGCTGCGGGAGAGCACGGCCGGCGCATTCGCCGAATGGCGTAAACCGCTCGTGGAAGCACTGGAGCAGATGGGCGTATCTCCCCCGCGTGCGGCTTCGCTGGCCGTGCTGATGATCAGCTCCCTCGAAGGCGCGATCGTGCTCGCGCGCGCCGAGCACGACGTCGCCCCGCTCGACTCGATCGTCGAGGAGCTACGGCCGCTGCTCGACGGCGCCGTGGACAAACGCCGCCGCAAGCTCGCCTAGCGCGCTGTCGGTTACCCATCCGACCACAGTCACGGCGGGGACGGTTGCCGGACGCGGTCACGTCCTGCTGGATTCCCGCCTACTTTTGGCAGGCTTGGTAACGGCGGCCGAGCTTCGCTCGCAGGTTGGCGACCGTCGCCGGGTCGTGCAGCAGCTTCGCGAAATGCTGCGACTCCACGTCCATCCGCGCGCACGCTGGTGTTCTCGGTATCGCGCAGCAGCTCGCGGGTCAGCGCCAGCGACGAAGCCGGCTGCGCGGCCAGCGCGGCCGTCCGGTCGGCGACGCGGGCCTCCAGCGCTGCCGCGTCGGCCAGCACCTCGTTGACGAGCCCCAGCCGGTGCGCCTCGACGGCCGGCACGCGGTCGCCGAAAAGCAGCAGCTCGGCGGCGCGCTGCGGGCCGAGCAGGCGCGGCAGCACGAAGCTGCTGCCGTACTCCGGCACCAGGCCCAGCGATGTGAACGGGAACTGCAGGTAGCTGCGCTCGGTCGCGTACACGAGGTCGCAGTGCAGCAGCAGCGTCGCGCCGATGCCGACGGCCGGGCCGTCGACGGCCGCGACCACCACCGCGCGCGTGGCGAGCAGCGCCTCCTGGAACCGCCGCACGGGTGTGTCGTCCCCGGCGGCGGAGCCGTCGTGGGCGAGGAAGTCGCCCAGGTCGTTGCCCGCGGTGAACGTGCCGCCGGCGCCGGTGAGGACGACGATCGGCGTGGCCGCGGTCTCCAGCGCTTCGGCCAAGGCGGAGTACAGGGCCGTGGTCAGCGCGTTGCGCTTGTCCGGACGGTTGATCGTCACGGTGGTGACGGCTTCGCCGGCCACGACGTCGATGCTCATGCCACGAGAGTTCCACAACGGAACTCAGCCGGTCAACGCCATCTCCGCGAGGCTGCGCAACGCGGCTTCCGACGCCGAACCGGGCTCGGCCGAGTACACCCCCACGAACTGACCGGGGTCGGTCTCCACCCCGAGGCGCTGCGAGTCCACCGTCACCGGCCCGACGCGCGGGTGCGGGAACGTCTTGCGCCGGAACCCCGCCATCCGCACCCGGTGGTCGGCCCACCACGTGCGGAAGTCCGGGTCGGCCACATCAGAGGCTTCCGCGCGGGCCGCCGTGCGCGAGCACGCGGAACGCGGGGTGGACGTCATCAAGCTGATGGCGAGCGGCGGCAACCTCACGCCCGGCACGCGGATCGAAGTGCCGCAGTTCACGCCCGAAGTGCTGCGCGCGGCCGTCGACGAGGCCCACCGGCTGAGCCTGCCCGTCACCGCGCACTCCCACGGGACGCAACCGGTGGCCGACGCCGTGGCCGCCGGCGTCGACGGCCTGGAACATGCCGGCTTCATGACCACAGACGGCGTCGACGCCGCCCCATCGGACCTCGTGCGGGAGATCGCCGCGCGGCACATCACGGTCGGCGTCACCCCCGGCATCGCGGGCGACGCGCACAGCGCGCTGCGCCGCGAGATCGTGTCGCGGATGGACGCGCTGGTGGCCAACCTGCGCTTGCTCTACCGCTCCGGCGTGCAGCTCACCGCCGGCACCGACGCCGGCGTCACGCCGGTCAAGCCCCCGGATGTCCTGCGGCACGCCGTGCACATGCCGGAGCTGCCCGAGATGTCCACAGTGGACACCTTTTGCACCGCGACGTCCGTGGCCGCCGGGGTGTGCGGGCTGGGCCACCGCAAGGGCCGCGTGGCGCCGCGCTTCGACGCCGACGTCCTCTCAGCGGGCAGCAATCCGTTCACCGATCCGGCGGCCATCCACGACATCCGCGGCGGTCTACGTGCGCGGGACGGCGGTCACAGCTCCGCAACCGCACTGACCAGCCGGTCGACCTCGGCCGCAGTCGTGTACGGCGCGATGCCCGCGCGGACCGCGCCCGTGTCACCGAGGCCGAGATGGCGGGAGCACTCGATGGCGTAGAAGCTCGCGGCCGGCGCGTTGACGTTGTAGTTCGCCAGGTGTTCGTACACGGCCTTGGGCTCGTGGTTCTGCACGGAAAACAGGACCGTCGGCGTGCGCTCGCGGCCGGGGGAGCCGTAGCGGACCACCTGGGGCAGCGCGGCGAGCCCGTCGTCGAGGCGCTGCAGCATTTCCTGCTCGTGGACCTCGAGCGCGGCCAGCGACGTGGCCAGCCGCTCGCGCCGCGTGCCCTCGGCCGGCACCAGGTTCGCGAGGAAGTCGATGGCCGCGGTTGTGCCGGCGAGCAGCTCGTAGGGGAGCGTGCCCAGCTCGAAGCGCTCCGGCACGGCGTCGCTGGACGGCACGAGCTTGTCCGGCCGCAGCGTCTCCAGCAGCTCGGGCGCGGCCGCGAGCAGGCCGAGGTGCGGGCCGAGGAACTTGTACGCCGAGCACGCGTAGAAGTCGGCACCGAGTGCGGCGACGTCAACCATGGCGTGCGGGGTGAGGTGTACCCCGTCGACGTAGCTGAGCGCCCCGGCTTCGCGCACCTTCGCCGTGATCGCCGCGACGTCCGGCCGCGTGCCGAGCAGGTTGGACGCCGCCGTCACGGCCACCAGCCGCGTCTTGTCGGTCAGCAGCGCCGTGACCGCCTCCACCGGCAGCTCACCCGTCATGGGGTCGAAGTCGGCCCACCGCACGGTGACCCCACGCGTGGCCGCCGCCTGCACCCACGGCCGGATGTTGGCGTCGTGGTCGAGCCGCGTGACCACGACCTCGTCCCCGGCCTCCCACGTCTTGGCCAGCGTCCGCGAGAAGTCGTACGTCACCTGCGTCATGCTGCGCCCGAACACCACGCCCTCGGGCTTCGCGCCCAGCAGATCCGCCACCGCCTGTCGTGCCTCCCGCACGACCCCGTCGGCGCGCCGCTCGGCCGGCGTAACTGTTCCCCGGTTGGCGATCGCGGAGCAGAGGACGGCCGCCACGGCTTCCCCCACCACGTCCGGCACCTGCGAGCCCCCGGGCCCGTCGAAGTGCGCGGCCCCTTCGGCAAGGGCGGGGAAGTGCTTGCGGATCGCGTTCACGTCATAGGCCACGGAGCCCAGCATGCCGGAAGCGATCAGGCGGGTGCGAGATCGGCCTTGGATCTCGGGATCCGACCCTGGTCGACTGTCTTGGTCGACAGCTGAGACGACCGGTCATATAATTGGCAGATGCCACGTCCCAGCGTTCGTGAGGTGATCGTCGACACCGCGGTCACCGAATTCCACCGCTACGGCTTCGCCGCGTGTTCGGTCGACACCATCACCCGGGCGGCCGGCGTGCCCAAGGGGTCGTTCTACAACCACTTCAAGAGCAAGGAAGACCTCGGCGCCGAGGTCGTCGCGCGCTACGCCGAAAGCTCCGGCTGGCGCGAGGGCCATGGCGACCTCGGTCCGCTCGACACGTTGCGCGCGAGGTTCACCGTGATGCGCGACGTGCTGGTGGACAACGAGTTCACCCGCGGCTGCCTCATCGGCAACATGGGTTCCGAGCGCGCCGACCACAGTCCCGTGATCCGCAAGCAGGTCGGGGAGAGCCTCACGCACTGGTCGGACAGCATCACCGACTCCATCCGCCAGGCGCAGGCCGCAGGCGAGGTCAAGGGCGACAAGGACCCGGAGCTGCTCGGGCGGTTCGTGCTCGACGCGTGGGAGGGTGCGATCATCCGTACCAAGGTGGCCAAGAGCGTCGCCCCGCTGGACGACTTCTTCGACGTGGTGTTCGGCTCCCTGCTGTAGGAAGGTGCCCCCAGCGTGCTCGCCGACCTGGTGGACGAACTGCTCGCCCAGCCGCTCCCGTGGCCCATCGTCCAGGCCGGTGACCCGGTGCTGCGCACGGCCGCGGCGCCCTACGAAGGCCAGTTGGGTGACGCCGCGCTCGCCGGACTGATCGAGGGCATGAAGGAGACGATGCACGCGGCGCCCGGCGTCGGGCTGGCCGCGCCGCAGATCGGACTCCCGGTGCGGCTCGCCGTGGTCGAGGACTACGAGCGGCCGAACACGCCGCCCGAAGTGCTGGCAGTGCGGGGCATCGGTCCGTTGCCGTTCCGCGTGGTGGTGAACCCGCGGTACACGGCGCTGGGCTCGGAGCGGGTCGCGTTCTTCGAGGGCTGCCTGAGCGTGAACGGCTGGCAAGCCGTGGTCGCGCGGCCGTTGCGCGTCCGGCTTGAGGCGCAGGACGAGACGGGCGCGGCCGTCGACGAGGAGTTCGCGGGCTGGCCGGCGCGCATCGTCCAGCACGAGACCGACCACCTCGGCGGCGTGCTCTACCTCGACCGTGCGGAGCTGCGTTCGCTGTCGACGCACCAGTCCGTCGCGCAGCGGTGGGCGCAGCCGACGCCGGTCGACGCCGCCAAGGAACTGGGCTTCGACCTGCCCTGAAAAACGTGGGTGCTCGATTCGGGTGCGGCCCTTGACAGTGTCTAAGACGACCGGTCATATTCAACTCATGACAACTTACCGAGCTCTGGAAGTCACCGGCACCCGCCAGTTCGCGCTCAGTGAGCGGGAGCTCGTCGCTCCGTCGCACGGGCAGGTCCGGGTCAAAGTGGAGTACTGCGGCGTCTGCCACTCGGACGTGCTGGCGGTCGAGGGGATGCGCGCCGATCCGGACGTGCCGCGGGTGCCCGGCCACGAGATCGTCGGGGTGATCGACGCCGTCGGCGAGGGTGTGCGGGCGTGGCACGTGGGTCAGCGCGTGGGCATCGGTTACCTGGGCGGGCACTGCGGCGAATGCGAGTACTGCCGGCGCGGCGACTTCGTCAACTGCACCGACCAGCCGTGGACCGGCACGCACGTCGACGGCGGTTACGCCGAATACGCCTACGCCCGCACGACCGGTCTGGTCCGAGTCCCGAGTGGACTGTCCTCTTCGGATGCCGCGCCGCTGCTGTGCGCGGGGATCACCACGTACGGCGCGCTGAGCAACCTCGGCGCGCGCCCCGGCTCGCTGGTCGCGGTGCAGGGCATCGGCGGGCTGGGCCACCTCGGCGTGCAGTACGCGAAGGCGCTGGGCTACCGCGTCGCAGCGATCGCGCGTGGCACGGACAAGGCCGAGCTTGCCACGAGTCTCGGTGCGGACGAGTACGTCGACAGCACCGCCGCCGACCCCGGCGCGCAGCTGCAGAAGCTGGGCGGCGCGGCGGCGATCGTCGCGACGGCCTCGAGCGGCGCGTCCATGTCGCCGCTGGTCGCGGGGCTCGCGCCGCGCGGGCGGCTGGTGGTCGTCGGCGCGGCGCCCGACCCGCTGTCGATCGGCACCACTGACCTGATCTTCGGCACGCGCACGGTCTCCGGCAGCCTCACCGGTTCGGCCGTCGAGAACGAGGACAGCCTCGCGTTCGCCGAGGCCCGCGGCGTGCGGCCGATGAACGAGATCGTTCCGTGGACCGACGCCCCGAAGGCGTACGAGCGCATGCTGTCCGGCCAGGCGCGTTTCCGCGTCGTCCTCGACCTGGCGGCCTGAGGTGGCGCTGCTCGACGACGTCCTCGACGCCCACGGCGGCCTCGACCGCTGGCGCCAGTTCACCTCGCTGACCGCGACGATCGTGACCGGCGGCGAGTTCTGGGCGATGAAAGGCCTTGTGCAGGACCCGAACCCGCGGCGGATGACGGTGTCGCTGGTGCGCGAGGAGGGCTCGTTGCACCCGTTCGGCGCGCCCGACCAGCGCACGCGCTTCGAGCCGGGGCTCATCGCGATCGAGAAGCTGGACGGCACTGTAGTTGCTTCGCGCGACAACCCGCGCGAGTCGTTCGCGGGGCACGGACTGACACGCCGTGGGACCCGCTGCACCGCGCGTACTTCAACGGGTACGCGTTGTGGACGTGCCTGACAACACCGTTCCTTATGGCGGGTGAGGGGTTTTCGGTCGTGGAGTCCGCGCCGGTGGTCGTGGACGGTGAGCGCTGCCACGTGCTGGAGGCGACGTTCCCGGCCTCGGTGGCGAGCCACTCGCGGGTGCAGCGCTTCTTCTTCGGGCCGGACGGGCTGCTGCGCCGGCACGACTACAACGTCGACGTGGCGGGCGGTTTTCCCGGCGTGCAGTACGTGTACGACCACGCCGTGTTCTCGGGTCTGAGCTTCCCGACGCGGCGGCGCGCGTACCGGGAGGAGACGGTGATGGTGTCGATCGATCTGAGCGAGATCTCGTTGAGCTGAGTTTTTGTCGGTGCCCGCTGCTAGCGTCCTCCCTTGTTCGGATTCGACTGGGAGGAATCGCATGGATTCGTTGCAGGACAAGGCAAAGGCGTTCAGAGAGCTGCACGCCCAGCCGATGGTGGTGCTGCCGAACGCCTGGGACGCCGGCAGCGCGGCCGTCATCCAGCACGCCGGCGCGCAGGCGATCGCCACCACGAGCGGCGGCGTCTCGTGGGCGCTCGGTCGCAGTGACGGCCAGGGTTTGACGCGCTCTGAGATGACGGCCGCGGTGCGGCAGATCGTCCGGGCCGTCTCGGTGCCGGTGACCGCCGACATCGAAGGCGGCTACGGCCCCGATCCCGCGGACGTCGCCGCGACCGTCGAGGAGGTCATCGGCGCCGGCGCGGTCGGCGTCAACCTGGAGGACTCCCGGGCGGGCACGCTCTCGCTGTTCTCTCCGGAGGTGCAGGCCGCACGTCTGGCGGCAGGCCGTGCGGCCGCCGCGTCGGCCGGCTTGCCGGAGCTGTGGATCAACGCCCGGACGGACGTGTACCTCTTCGGCGTCGGCGAGCCGGAGGCCCGCTTCGACGACGTGATGGCGCGCGCCCACGCATACGCCGAGGCCGGCGTGGACAGCATCTTCGTGCCGGGCTTGGTGGACCTGGCGGTGCTTCGAGAATTGACGGCCGCTTCCCCTCTCCCGGTCGCCACCATGGCCGGGCCGGGCGCGCCCTCCGTGTCGGACTTCGCGGCCGCCGGCGTCCGCCGCGTCACCGTCGGCACGGCGCTGGCCCAGGGCGCCTACGCCGTGGCCCTCCGCGCGGCCCAGGAAATGCTCGGCGCGGGCACCTACGGCGAACTGGGCTCCGCGATGGATTTCGGTGCTCTGAACGGCTTGTTCAAGTGAGGGCCTTCGGCTGCGTGGAGGTGACTGCCATGTAACCCTCGCTCTGTCCCCACCGGCCTCAGCGCGGCTGGGGGCGATACTGCACCGCGTGGATCTTGGGGGACCGGACCGCGCGGATCATGCGGGTTCGGATCGCGCCGGTCACGCGAGACTGGACCGTGCGGGTTCGGATTGCACGGACCATGCGGAGCTGAGCGGCGCGGGCGACGTGGGTTCGCACCGCGTGGGTTCCGCGGAGCTGGGACGTGTGGACTGCGAGGGCCTGAGCCGCGAGGTTTGCCGGGGGGCTGGACCGCGCAGACCGCGTCGGTTTGGATCGCGTGGGTTGCGCGGGGCTGGGTCGCGCGGATGGTGTGGGTTCGGTCCGGGTGGATCACGAGGTGCCGGATCGCGCGGGCGACGTGGGTTCGGATCGCGTGGGGTTGCGCGGGACCGGACCGCGCGGATCGTGCGGGTTCGGATCGCGCCGGTCACGCGAGACTGGACCGTGCGGGTCCGGATTGCATGGACCATGCGGAGCTGAGCGGCGCGGGCGAGGTGGGTTCGGATCGTGTGGGTGCCGCGGGGCTGGGTCGCGCGGATGGTGTGGGTTCGATCCGCATGGACCACGAGGTGCCGGACCGCGCGGGCGACGTGGGTTCGGATCGTGTGGGTTCCGCGGGGCTGGGTCGTGTGGACTGTGGGGGCTTGAGCCGCGGGGATTCCTGGAGGCTGTATCGCGCGGACTCGTGGGTTCGGACCGTGTGGGTGCCGCGGGACTGGGTCGTGTGGACTGTGAGGGCCTGAGCCGCGGGGATTCCTGGAGGCTGGATCGCTCGGACCCGTGGGATCGGACCGTGTGGGTTCCGCGGAGCTGGGTCGTGTGGATTGTGAGGGCCTGAGCCGCGGGGATTCCCGAGGGCTGGATCGCGCGGACCATGTGAGTTCAATCCGCGTAGATCACGAGGTACCGGATCGTGCGGGTTCGGATCGCGCCGGTCACGCGAGACTGGATCGTGCGGGTTCGGATCGCATCGACCATGCGGAGCTGAGCGGCGCGGTTCACCCGGTGCCGATTCAAGCGGTTGATGCGAGGCTGACCGGCGTGGAGTATCCGGACGCGAACCAGATCGATCCCGCGAGACTGAATCCCACGGATCCCCCTGGGGACCTGATCCCGGCGGATGACGGCTGTCGCCTCTGGACGACTGTCATCGGCGGGGGCGAGCCGCTCATCCTGTGCCACGGCGGCCCGGGCCTGTGGGACATGTTCGGCGACCTCGCTGCCGTGCTGGCCACGCGCTTGCGCGTGATCCGCTGGGACCAGCGCGGGTGCGGCCGCTCGGAACGCCGCGGCCCGTACTCGCTCGCGCAGACGATCGCCGATCTGGACGCCGTCCGTCGCTACTTCGGGCTGGCCCGTGCCACCGTTCTGGGCCATTCCTGGGGAGCGACGCTGGCACTGCGCTACGCCCTGGACCACCCGGCCCACGTCGCCAAGCTGGTTTATGTGTCCGGAACCGGCCTCGGTCGCGCCTGGCATCCGTCGTATGAACACAACCTCGCCGGCCGCCTCGGCCCGGACCTTTCACGGCTCAGGGACCTGAACTCCCGCGCCCGGACCCCGGCCGAGGACCGAGAATTGGCTGTCCTGCAATGGTCTGCCGACTTCCCCGATCCCTCGACCGCCCTCACCCACGCCGAGCGGATGGCCACGCCCTGGTTTCCGATCAACTACGAGTGCAACGCCGCCATCAACACCGAGGAAAAACACCACTTCCCGACCGAATCCGAGCTCATCGCGGCCTGCCGCGCCCTGCCCACTCCCACTCTCATCGTCGACGGTGACCAGGACATCCGCCCCCGCTGGGCCGTGGACTCCCTGCACGCCGCCCTCCCGACGGCGACGCGCGTGACGCTGCCGGGCGTCGGCCACGTCCCCTGGCTCGAATCTCCCGGCGCCGTCGCCACGGCCCTCCTGGATTTCCTCGCCCCGCAGGCATAGGCACTCCTAGGCCGGCAGATAGTTGATCGGATGATCACCCGTCGCCCACAGGTACTGCACCGCGTAGGCCCGCCACGGTTGCCAAGCAGCTGCGTGCCGGGTCAGCGCCGTAGGCGGCGTCGGCAGATCCAGCGCCGCAGCGGCCAGTTTCACCCCCAAGTCCGTGGGCACGAACGCATCCGGATCGCCCAGCGCCCGCATCGCGATGGTCTCCACCGTCCACGGCCCGAATCCCGGTAGCGCCGACAGCTCGGCCCGGGCGCGATCCCAGTCCCCGCCCGGCGAAAGGTCGAGGTCGCCCGCGGCGAGGGCGGCGATGAGGCCCAACAGTGTCCGACGGCGAGACTGCGGCATCGCCAGCGACGAAGGATCCAGATCCGCAAGATCGGCCGGAGTGGGAAAGAGAAAACCCAGGCCGCCCTCACGGTCGTCGACGGGTGTGCCGTGGGCCGTGACCAAGCGGGCGGCGTGGGTGCGGGCGGCGGCGGTGGACACCTGCTGCCCCAGCACCGCCCGGATCGCGAACTCCTCCGGATCCGTCGTACGCGGCACCCGGCGCCCGGGGTTCTTCGCGACCAACGGGGCCAGCGCCGGATCCGAAGAGAGCTGGGCGTCGACCGCGATGGGATCCGCGTCGAGGTCCAGGAGGCGCCGGCAGCGGCTGATGGCGGCCGACAGGTCGCGCAGGTCGGTGAGGCTGAGGCGGCACGCGATGTGGTCGGGTGTCGGCGCCAGCGAGACGATGCCGTGGCCGTGCGGCAGGCGCAGGGTGCGCCGGTACGCGCCGTCGCGCCATTCCTCGACGCCCGGCACGGCGGTGGCCGCCAGGTGGCCGAAGAGGTTGTCCGGGCACAGCGGCGCGCGGAACGGCAGGCGCAACGACAGCGCCCCCGGTGACGACGGCGCGCCGGACGCCCCCGACCGCAGCTCGCTCGGCGTCAGGGCGAACACCTGGCGCACGGTGTCGTTGAACGTCCGGATGCTCGAGAACCCCGCGGCGTGCGCGATGTCGCCCATCGACATCTCGGTGGTTTCCACCAGCAGCCGCGCGGTTTCGGCGCGCTGAGCTCGCGCGAGAGCCAGCGGGCCGGCGCCCAGCTCGGCGTAAACCTGCCGCTCGACCTGCCGCACGCTGTACCCGAGCCGCGCCGCGAGCCCGCCCACGCCCTCGCGGTCGACCACCCCGTCGGCGATCAGCCGCATGGCGCGCGCGACCACGTCGGCGCGCTCGTTCCACAGCGGTGAACCCGGCGTGACGTCGGGCCGGCAGCGCTTGCACGCGCGGAACCCGGCCGCCTGCGCCGCCGCCGCGCTGCCGTAGAAGCGCATGTTCTCGACCTTCGGCGGCACGACCGGGCAGCTCGGGCGGCAGTAGATACCGGTGGTGACGACGGCGGTGAAGAACCACCCGTCGAACCGGGCGTCCTTCGACTGCACCGCGCGCACGCAGCGTTCGATGTCCTCGTACACGCCCGCCAGTCTGCCCGGCGGCACCGACAAAACCTGGCGGTAATGCGACACCACCCCACCGAGCGTCACGCTCGGCGAAGGCGACGGGTCACTTTTTCCCAATCACCGAAACACCATACCGGCTGGTCGGTGACGATCACCACTTCGGCGGTGTGCGCCGAACAGTGATCGCTATAGTTTTCGCGCTGGCGGGAATTCTGGGGAAGTTCGCCATACGCGTCTGGGGACGTTCCCGCCTGTTCGGATCCGGCCTGTTGGTCGGGTTTCTCAATCGAAAGGCGATTGAATGAAGAAGCACATTTCGCTGGTCCTCGGCGTACTCGTGGGCGCCGGCTCGATGCTCGCACTGGCCCCGCCCGCCGGTGCGGCCGGAACCTGCGCCTCCGGGCACTTCTGCCTGTTCGAGGACGACGACTACAAGGGCCAGCACATCGAGTTCGCCTACCGTGCGGGCGCGATCAACCTGTCCAAGACCAAGTGGGCGGGCGGCAACGGATTCGTCACCAACGGAGCCAGTTCGATGAAGAACAACACGAGCCACGTCGTGAAGCTCTACGACTCGAGCAACTGCAAGGGCGACCAGGGCTACGAGGCGAAGAAGAACTCGGTGGACACCGACTTCTCGAACAACGGCTTCGACAACAAGGCCAGCTGCGTGTTGTTCGTCTGATCTGACAGAACCAAAAATAGTGCCACCGGATAACAATTCCGGTGGCACTATTTGTCGTCTCCGATGGTCACTCAGCGCTACCCCTGACAACCTTCCCCAGACTTCAGCTCGAATTCACCGCCGTGATCGTTCACGGCGCGCCGACGGCCGGATAACGTGCCCAGAGCGGGACGAACCACGCACGAACCGTCCCGTCTTGATACGTTTCAACACCCGCTGCACCGGCGAGGAAGCGACTGGGGAAGCCGCCGACGGTGAGCACAACTCTCGTGCCGCACGCGTGCGGCCGTCCGCCCTCCCGCGGGCACGAGCGCCGCCGGGACCGCACTGGATCGGAGCGACGTGGAAAACCCGACGCGACGCAAGTTCCTCACCGTCACCGGAGCCGCCGCCGCGCTGGCGCTCGCCGGCACGCTGCCCGGCATCACCGCCTCCGGCGCCACCACCGTGGACACCGACCGCGTGCCCGGCTACCCGTTCACGCTCGGCATCGCCTCCGGCGACCCGCTGCCGGACGCGGTCGTGATCTGGACGCGCCTGGCTCCGAAGCCGCTCGAACCGTTCGGCGGCATGAACGACCGCCCGGTGTCGGTGCGCTGGGAGGTCGCCGAGGACGAGCGGTTCCGCCGCGTCGTACGCGCCGGCAACGCGCTCGCCCGGCGCGAGGAGTCGCACAGCGTGCACGTGGACGTGCGCGGGCTGCGGCCGTGGCGGCACTACTTCTACCGCTTCCACGTCGGCGGGCACACCAGCCCGGTCGGCCGCACTCGCACTTCCCCGACCGCGCATCAGTCGGTGCCCGCCGTCTCGCTGGCGTACGCGAGCTGCCAGGCCTGGTACGAGGGCTTCTACACCGCCTACCGCGACATGGCGGCGAAGGACCACGACGTCGTGTTCCACCTCGGCGATTACATCTACGAGTACGGCGTCGGCGCCGACGGCGGGCTGCGCAAGCAGGACATGGCCGTGGACTTCCAGCGCGAGACCACGACGCTCGACGACTACCGCGGCCGCTACGCCCTCTACAAAACCGACCCCGACCTGCAGGCCGCGCACGCCGCCGCGCCGTGGATCGTCACGATCGACGACCACGAGGTCGAGAACAACTGGGCCGGTGACATCTCCGAGAACAACGACCCCGTCGCGCAGTTCCTCGTGCGGCGCGCGAACGCGTTCCGCGCGTGGTGGGAGCACCAGCCCGTGCGCACGACGCAGCTGCCCAACGGCCCGGACATCCAGATGTACCGCCGGTTCCAATACGGCGACCTGATCCGCTTCAACGTGCTCGACACCCGCCAGTACCGCGACGACCAGGCCGCGGGCGACGGCACCAAAGCCCCGAACCCTGACTCGCTCGACCCGAACCGCACGATCACCGGTGCGGCGCAGGAGAAGTGGCTACTCGACGGCATGGCCCAGCACTCCGCGCGCTGGGAGGTGCTCGCGCACCAGACCGCGATCGCGCAGCTCGACACCGCCGCGGGCCCGCCCGTGCTCGTGCCGATGGACACGTGGGACGGCTACGTCGCCTCCCGCAAACGCATCCTCGGCGGCGCGCAGGACCGCAAGGTGCGCAACCTGGTGAGCATCGCCGGCGACCTGCACCGCAGCGTCGCTTCGGAGCTGCGACCGGACTACGCGGACCCGGGCTCGCCGGTGGTGGCGACGGAGTTCGTCGGCACGTCGATCACCTCGGGCCAGGACGGCATGGACCTCGACGCCGGCGGGAGGGTGATCCTCGACGAGAACCCTCACGTCAAGTTCGGCAACTTTCAGCGCGGCTACGTGCGCTGCGAGGTCACCCCGCGCGAGTGGACCGCCGACTACCGCGTGGTCGACAAGGTCTCCATCCGCGACGGCAAGGTCACCACGCGCGCCAAGCTCACCGTCGAAGACCGCGTCCCCGCCATCCACGTCCACTGACAGGAGTTCCCCCATGCAGCGACGTCACCTCGCGGTGGCCGCCGGCGCTGTCGTGTTCGGCGTGGCACTGGCGACCGCCGCCCAGAGCAGCCCGGCCACGTCCGCTCTGGCGCTGTCCGCCACCCCTGGGCAGATCCAAGTCGTCGGCCTGCCTTGCCTGCCGAGCGCCCTCACCGTCGGCATGACGAACAACGGAAGCGGCCCGATGTACGCGGACATGGAGCTTTCCGCACCTCGGCCTCTGGCTCTCGACCGGCGGGTCTTCTCGTCTTGGCTGCCGGTCGGCCAGCCGGTTTCGGTTCGGGTCGGCGTGACCGTGCCGCGTTCCGCCCGCCCCGGCCACTACACGCTGGGCTTGTCTTCCGACCGCGCTCGCTTGTCCGTCCCGGTCGACGTCCTTCCCTTACCTCCCAAGGGCCCCGGCGACAACCTCCTCCTCGGTGAACAAGCCACCCCGTCGTCAACCAACGGCAGCTTCTCTCCGTGCGGCGCCGTTGACGGAGACGCGGACGGCGACCACTGGTCCACCACCACGGGCTGGAACGACGGCACGAAGTCGGCCTTCCCGGACAACTACGCCGTGACCCTGCCCGCTCCTTCCGCGGTCGGCCGCGTCGTCACCGACACCCTGGACTCCACGAAATACCCGGCCGCGAAGTACGGCCTCCGCGACTTCGACGTCCAGGCCCACGTGGCCGGCGCCTGGGTGACGGTGGCCTCGGTGCGGGGCAACACTTCGGG
The DNA here is from genome assembly GCF_040682095.1 of Amycolatopsis sp. NPDC051372. Classification (NCBI taxonomy): domain Bacteria; kingdom Bacillati; phylum Actinomycetota; class Actinomycetes; order Pseudonocardiales; family Pseudonocardiaceae; genus Amycolatopsis; species Amycolatopsis sp. NPDC051372. Next base: position 166,740 of record NZ_JBFBAF010000020.1, on the reverse strand, counting down.
GTCGGTGACGTCCACGTTCCCGGCGGTGCAGGCTGATGGGGTGCAGATCGTGGTGTTGGATTCGAATGATCATGCGTATTCGCGGATCGTGGAACTGGAGGCTTACTCCAGCTGACTGCTCCCACAGCTCTCCGGCTTGTCTGGACGGCGCACACCGTCGCGAGGCCTGTCGCACGGCGCCGAGACATTGATCTCGCTCGGCCCGGACTCGGCGAGACAGACGCGGGGCCCGATCTTGCGAACTCGACGGGACTTCTCGGCGAGCCCGAGAAGCTCTGCCGGATAAGCAAGGGCGATGATGCTGTGTCGGCGATTACAGCGCCCGGATCCGGCTCAACCGTGCGGCGGACACCGTCGCGAGGGCCATCACCGCCGCGCCGGTGATCAAGGTCGCGCGGAGACTCACCGCGCCGAGCAGCCCGCCGGCGAGGGCGCCCAGGGGTTGCGTGCCGTAGACGAGGAAACGCCACGTCGCGGTGGCGCGCGAGAGCAGTTCGGGTGCGATGAGGGTTTGACGGAGTGGCTGCTGATTCGCGCCGTAGAGCGAGGGCCCCGCGCCACGCAGCGCCTGGCCGGCAACGGTCCCGCCCGCGGCGCTGACCAGACCGGCGGCACTGGCGAGCGCAAATCCGGCCACGGACGACTGCACCCACATCGGCCGAACCACTTCGCGGTCTTGCGCTGTGTGCGGCTATTGCCGCCAAACCGCAACGGCCGAACGGGGGAATCTTACAATGTGCAGTCCCGTCCGCGACTCGCCAGACAAACCCCCGCCCTCCCAAGGGGGGCGTCCCCATCCCAGTCTATCGTTGCCAGACCTCAAAAATCGGTCGGCGTGGAATCTGTGGACAACTACGGCCACGGCGAGCGGCCTGTGGACAAGTGAGGGGGTGCCCTTGACGTGAGGTCTCGAAATCCCCCCGGGGCGGCTACGTCGCACAGGCTCGAACGACTCCCGCGCCGGAAACGCGCGACTGAGGGCTGAGCCTGCGACGGCTGTGAGATGGTGCTCAGCATCAGCGCCCGATTGGTGGGAAACACATCAGTGCGGCACCAGCCTCTGCGTGAATGATTGCGCGGCAACGGTTTCGAAGAGATTCGCGACCCGGCGAGGAACACGACAACCAGGAAGCTGCACCAAGGTCAGGACCCCGAATGCCGCCGCGACGGGAACCGAGGCGACGAGCACCAGTTGTGTGATGTCGGCCGTCACGAGGAGGTGCCGGTACGGCAGGCGGTCCACCCAGACGCCGGCGGGGAGACCGAACAGGAAGTGCGGCAGGAGGGCCGCGGCGCCGAGGGGTCCCATGTAGACGGACGAGGCATGCGGCGTCAGCACGGCCGCCAGTGGCAGCGCGACGGTGGTGACACTCGAGCCCAGCAGCGACACCGAATTTCCCAGGAAGAGCCGGCGGAAGTCGGCATGTCGTTGAAGGATGCGCCACGCCACGCGGGCGAGGTTACGCCGAATCGCGGTGGAGCCGTGTCACGCGGTCGAAGTCAGGCCGAAACCCGTTCCCGTTCCCTCTCACGCCGAGCATCCACAACCCGCAACCCCGACAACAACCCCGTCAGACCCCGATGCCCGCGGGTGAAGATCGCGAACAGGCCGCTCACCACGATCCACACGCCAGTGAACGTCGACGGTTGCGCGCTGGCCGTGGCGGCCCCCAGCGCGACGAAATAACCGCCCGACCCGAAGACGAACCGCACCACCATCTGCAGCACCGAGGGCTTCTCGTCAGCAGAGTTCACCACCGTCAGGAGCACCGCGCGCTGCCCGGGCGTCGCGCCGTTCCCCGCCAGTGGCACCACCAACAGCAGGACCAACGCGGGCAACCACTCGCCGAGCACCGCGTTGACAACGGGATTGCCAGGACCGCGAAGGCTGTCCGGGTCGCGCAGCAGCTGGACGGCGACGACGACGACGTTCAGCGCCACGCCCAGCAGCGTCACCGCGATGAGGTCCAGCAGCATGCCGAACAGGCGACGCCCGCTGCGGACGGGGCGCGGGGCCTTCGCGTCGAGGCGTTCGTGGGGGCGGCCGAGCACCGGGGCGGCCAGGGCGCCGACCGTGGCGCCGATGGTGTTGGAGAGGAGGTCGCCCGTGTCGAAGAGGCGGTAGGGGCACTCGACGAGGGACCAGACGCCCGTAAGCTGCGTGGTCTCGATGAAGAGCGACACGAGGAACCCGGTGGCGATCGCGAAGGCCGGGCCCTTTCGGTACAGGCGGCGCATGAACACGCCCCACGGCACGAACAGCGCGATGTTGAACAGGACCTGCCGCAGCGCCGGGTTGCTGAGCATTCCGGTGTGGAACTGCTTCATGTCCGAAAGGAACTGCAGCGGGTTCACGACGGGGTGGCGCAGCGACTCGTGGCTCGCGCAGAAGGCGGCGTCGACGACGGGCGTCGGTATGAGTGTGTACGTGATCAGCGCGCAGCAATAGACGAGGAACCCCAGCGCCGCGATCGCGCGCCCCGGGCCGAACTCGCCGCGGCGGCGGTAGCTGAGCACGGCGTAGGGCACCACCAGCACGAACGCCAGCCCGAACCCGGCGAACAGGGCCAGCAACGTCGGCCCGCTCCACTCTGTCACTGACCCCTCCACCTCCGTAGGCGCGCCCGAGGGTAGCGATCTTCGCCGGGACCCACCGGTCGAGGGACACTGGCAGCGGTGCGTAATCTGCACGCGGAGGGTACGGAGAGAGGAGCCGTTCGTGGACGACGACATCGAGGACAACGCCGACACCGGCGTGCTCGACCCCGAAGACACCCTCGAGGACGGCGATCCGTACGACGAGGGCTACTCGCCGCCCGAGAAGCCGCTGGCCGTGCGCGAGTGGGGCATGACCGCCGCGGAGGAGCTCGCCGGCGAAAGCTGGGAGGGCCGCCTCGCGCGGGAGCTGCCGGACCTGGCGTACGACGACGGCGACGACCTCGGCGACACCACCGACACCGACGGCGAGCTCCTCGACGACGAAGTCGGCGACGCGCGCGCGGGCCGCCTCGTCGCCCAAGACGCGGGCTTCGGCCCGGACACCGACGAAGAGCTCTACGCCTCCGACGCCGGCATCGACGGCGGCGCCGCGTCCGCCGAAGAGGCCGCGGTCCACATCGTCACGCCGCGCGACTGATCCGGGTGGCGGCTGGACCGGTCACGACGGGCTCAGATCGCTGATTGGTCTCGGCAGGTGGCCGGGGTGGCTTCGCGGCTGGTCTTGGCTGTTGCGAGCGGTCCCTCTGTGACGGACTCGGGTTGTTGGCTGGGTTAGGCGGGTGTCGGGAGGTTTCGCGGGCTGGTGTTGGCAGCCGCGAGCGGTTCCTTCGTGACGGGCTCGGGTTGCTGACTGGTCTCGGCAGGTGGTCGGGTGCCGCGGCTGGTCTTGGCTGTCGCGATCGGTCCGTTTGAGACGGACTCGGGTTGCTGGCCGGGTTAGGCGGGTGTCGGGAGGTTTCGCGGGCTGGTCTTGGCTGTCACGAACGGTCCCTTCGCGATGCGCTCGGGTTGCTGACTGGTCTCGGCAGGTGGTCGGGTGCCGCAGCTGGTCTTGGCTGTCACGAACGGGCCCTTCGCGGTGCGCTCGGGTTGCTGGCCGGGGCTAGGCGGGCGTCGGGGTCGCTTCGCGGGCCGGTCTTGGCAGCCGCGAGGGGTCCCTTGGCGACGGGCAGGGTGGCTGGCCGGTCTCGGCAGGTGGTCGGGGGCGATTTCGCGGGCTGGTCTTGGCCGTCGCGAGCAGACCCTTCGCGACGGGCTCGGGTCGGTGAGCGGAGTCCGAGCGGGCGTTGCGCAGGGACGTGACTTTGTGTAGTCGACGGCGTCGTGAAGGGACCGCTCGACCGGGCCGCCGAGACGGCAGCGGCGGGTGTTGTTCGCACACGGGTCGGCCGACTGATCTTCGCGAAGTGTCCGAAAGTCTCCACCGCGTTGCCCTTCACAGCGGGCCGGCCCAGATTGAGGTCGGGAGCAGGTAGGGGTGCAGCAGAGCGGTGAGCTCGGGGTCTCCGCGGTGGTGCAGGGCGTCTTCGGCCAGGCGGCGGGTGACGCCGGCCAGGAAGTCGGCGAGTTGGACGCGCGGGTCGGCGCGGGAGTCGACGAAGTGGATGTCGCGGGTGGGGCCGAGGAGGGTGGCGAGGCGCGCGGGGGTGAGTGAGGGCTGTTCGTCGTGGATGACGGTGGTGGGGTGCCAGTGGGTGACCGTGTCGACGAGGGCCGGCATCAGCGGGTCGAGTGGTGGTACCAGCGAGGGGTCTGCGCGCAGCTGCTCGCGTAGCGCGGTCAGGTGCTCGCGCGCCGGTGCTGGGTCGAATCGCGGGTGGACTGACTCGCGCTGCTGCGGCGGCCGGATCTGGGGGTGCGTGGGGTGGTTTGAGTCGCGCTGCTGCTGCGGGTCGATCGGCGGGTGGTTTGACTCGCGTTGCCGCTGGGGCTGGATGTGCGGGTGCTTGGGGTGGCTTGACTCGCGCTGCTCCCGCGACTCGACCCGCAGGTGCTCGGGGTGGCTTGACCCCCGCTGCGGCGCCTCGATCGACGGGTGGCTCGACCCCCGCTGCTCCCACCGCCCGATCCGCAAGTCCTCGAGATCGTGTGACCAACACTGCTTCGCCGGCGAAGAGGCAGCTGGCAGGTGAGCGCTGCACTGCGGCACCCGGGCAAGCGAACTCAACACGTCATGCTGGGCGAAGAACTCCGAAGGCGCCAGCCCGGGGCCGCGCCGCTGTGAGGTTCGCAGCAGGGCGGTGAACGACTGCAGGAACTCACTCCACCGCGGCCCGAAAAGCCGCGGGCCGTCGTGGTGCAGCGCCAGCGCCCGGGAGTCCGGCCGGCGCGCGAGGCAGCCGGGGTAAGGCACCCGGTCGACGAGGAGGTCCACCACCTTCCCGGTGACGAACAACGCCTTGTCCACCAGCACGACCCCGGCCCGCCCCGCAAGTGGCCCGGACGGTCCGAGCAGCCACACCAGCGCCGCCCGGTTCTTGGCCCGCAGCAGGTGGTTCGCCTTGTACTCCAGCGCCGGTGACCCGATTCGTTCGCGAAGCTCCCCGACGCAGTCCGCGGCGGCCTCAACGCCCACCTGCACGCCGGCGTGCGCGAAGACGTCCGTGTTCGCCCCGATGAGGTTCACACCCTCGGAACCGGACTCGTCGCACGCAATCGTCCCGGACACCACGAAGATCCTGCCAGGCCCGAGTCGCCGGCGCACCGGGTTTTCGGGGCTCTACAATGGACTCAGCCGAGCGTGAACGGGTCTCGCGTCCCTCCGGTCAGCTCCACCCAGACCGCCTTCTCCTCCAGGTACTCGTCCACCGCGTGAACCCCGTTCTCCCGCCCCAGCCCGGAGTTCTTGAAGCCCCCGAACGGAACCGACGGAGCCACCACCCGGTAGGCGTTGACCCACACCGTCCCGGCCCGGATCCGCCCCGCGACCCGATGCGCCCGGTGCACGTCCTTGGTCCACACCGCCCCCGCCAACCCGTACGGCGTGTCGTTGGCCAGCTTCACCGCCTCGTCCTCATCGGTGAACGTCAATGCCGCCAAAACGGGCCCGAACACCTCTTCCCGGTAAACCGTCGACTCGGGTGTGACCCCGATCAGCACCGTCGGCTGCACGAACAACCCGCCCAAGCCGGGATCCGCGACACCCCCGTACGCGACCGTCGCCCCCTCGGCTCGCGCGGTTTCCAAGTACGACAAAACCTTCTCGTACTGCGGCTCATTGGCCACCGGCCCCATCTCGGTCTCCGCCGCCGTCGGATCGCCCAGCCGAATCGCGGCGGCGCGCCGGGCCACCAACCGCACCAGCTCGTCGTGGACATCCGCGTGCACGATCAACCGCGAGCCTGCCATGCACGTCTGCCCGGTGGCCGCGAAAACGCCCGCCACGATCCCGTTCGCAGCCGCCTCCAGGTCCGCGTCGGCGAACACGACCTGAGGCGATTTCCCGCCCAGCTCCAAGGTCACCTTCACCAGGTTCTCGGCCGCCGCCCGGGCAACCGCCCGGCCCGTCGCCGTCGATCCCGTGAACGCGACCTTGTCCACGCCGGGGTGGCCGGCCAGGGAGGCACCCGTCTCGCGCGAAAGACCCGTGACGACATTCACCACCCCGGGTGGAAAACCGGCCTCCGTGACCAAGGCAGCGAACCCCAGTGTCGACACCGGCGCGTGCTCCGAAGGCTTCACCACGACGGTGCAGCCAGCGGCCAGTGCCGGCGCCAGCTTCCACGTCAGCAACAACAACGGCGAGTTCCACGGAGTGATCGCCGCGACCACCCCCACCGGCTCACGCTTCGTGTACACGAGGTAGTTCGGGTTGGGCGACGGGATCTGCCGCCCCTCGATCTTGTCCGCCAGGCCCGCGAAGTAGTGGTACCAGCCGCCCAGGGCGGTGAGCTGGCCGAGCATCTCGCGCAGGAGCTTGCCGGAGTCGTTGACCTCGAGGCGGGCCAGCCGTTCGGCGTTCTCGCCGATCAGGTCACCCAGCCGGCGCAGCAGCGCGGCCCGGGTGAAGCCCGTCGCGGAGCCCCACTCGCCGTCGAGGGCGGCGCGGGCCGCGCGCACGGCGGCGTCGACGTCCTCGGGTCCGCCGTCGGGGAGCACGGCCCAGGGTTCGCCGGTGTAGGGGTTGCGGGATTCGAACGTCTTGCCGCTGATCGCGTCGGCGGCGTGACCGCCGATGAGCATCTTGAAGTGTTCGGGCATGACCCACCTCTCCTCGGTCTCGCTTCGGACGTTACGTCCGCACCCGAGGAGGCACCAGACCCGCGGATTCAGCGGATCGGCGAAAGTGTCCACAAAGGACGCAATGGGCGCTGCGGACCAGGGCCGTCGGGAGAGCGGTGAACACACCGCACTCCCGACGGCCGGGCGGTCGGGCGCCGGAGGCGGTGATCCCAGTGCACAGCCGCCGGCGTGTGCCGACCTGGTGAGAGGAGCAGGCTGGGAAGATCACTTCGAACGTAACCCACACCCCGGCGGGCCTGCCAGTACTGTTCCCCGATCGAGGCGGTGTGAACAATGCACGTGTGCTGTCCGATGCGAGCGGCAGGGAACCGAAGATGAGCCAGAACACCGACGCCCCCCTCGATGCGCCGTGGGCGCACCAGCAGCAAGAGGCACTCCCGCAGGTCCCGGCGCCGCCGCAGAACCCCCAGGAGCCGCCGAAGCGCAAGCGGCCCCTGCGTGCCGTGCTGATCTCACTCGGACTGGTGGTGCTGCTGGCGCTCGTCGGCGTCGCCGTCGGGCACTACGCGTGGGGGCCGAAGACGCCGCCTGCGCCGCCGGTGGCGCAGGTGCGGGCGCAGCCGGCGTTCGACGTCGCGTCGGTGGTCGCGAAGGTCAGCCCCGCCGTGGTGGACATCGATGTGGAGCTGGGGCTCGAGGGCGGCGGCGCGGCGGGCACGGGCATCGTGCTGAGCGACGACGGCCTGGTGCTCACCAATAACCACGTGGTCGAGGGCGCCACCTCGATGCACGTGACCGACGTCGGCAACGGCCGCGGCTACGACGCCACCGTGCTGGGTTACGACCGCAGCCACGACATCGCCCTGCTCAAGCTGAAAGACGCGTCCGGCCTGGTCACGGCGTCGCTGGGCGAGTCCGGCGCGGTGAAGATCGGCGACGGGGTGGTGGCGATCGGCAACGCGGGCGGCCTGGGTGGGCCGCCGAGTGCGTCGCCGGGGAAGGTCACGGCGCTCGGGCGGCAGGTCACGGCGGCGGACGAGATCACCGGCGCCACTGAGACGCTCACCGGCCTGCTGCAGGTCGACGCCGACATCCAGTCGGGCGACTCCGGCGGGCCGTTGGCCGATGAGCAGGGCCGCGTGATCGGCGTCGACACGGCCGCGAACGCCGGCTACGTGTTCGACGAGGGCCTGCGTCCGCACGAGGGCTTCGCGATCCCCATCGCCACGGCCACCGACATCGCGCACCACATCCTGGCGGGTCAGTCGTCGGAGACCATCCACATCGGACCCAGCGCGTTCGTCGGCCTCACCGTGGTCGACGGCGGCAACGGCACCGGCGCGCTCATCAAGTCCGTGGTCGCGGGCGGGCCGGCGGCCAAGCTGGGCCTGAAGGCGAACCTGCTCGTGGTGGGCATCGACGACAAACCGGTCACCTCGGCGACGGCGCTGATCGCGCTCATGGACACCCACCATCCGGGCGACAAACTGCGCGTCACGGTCGCCGGTCAAGGCGGCAAAACGGCCACGGTGACACTCGTCCCGGTGAGTGGTCCGATCGGCTGAGTGCGGCGGCCGGGCCCGGCCGGACGTGCGGGACGTCTTCGTCACCGAGCGTGGTGGTGAGGTCGGCGAGAGCGCTCAAACCGGGTCCGAGGGGGACGAACGGGCACCGTCCGTGGCCGAAGGTGTCGGTTGCCCCCGGTGATGGCAATCGTCCGTTCAGGGGAAGGGTTGACTGTCGCGGGGTGCGAAGCGGCCACTGTGGGTGGTGGTCGCCGATCGCGCACCTCGTGCGGACGGCCTCGGGTGCTGTCCTACAGTTCTGCGCAGCAGGGCAAGGGTGATCTTGCCGGTTCGGGGAGGGTGGTCCGGAATGGCCGGGTTGAGGACTCGTCACCGCCAGCAGGTGGCCGACGAGGCGCTCGTCCGCTCGTTGTTCGAGGAACACGGAAAGGCGATGCTCGCCTACGCCACGAGACTCCTCAACGACCGCGCGGCCGCCGAGGACGTGGTGCAGGAGGCCCTGGTGCGCGCCTGGCGCAACCCGGACAGCCTCGTCAACGGCAAGGGTTCCGTGCGCGGCTGGCTGCTGACCGTCGTCCGCAACCTGGTGATCGACAAGGTCCGCGCGCGTGACGCGCGCCCGGCGGAGGTCGCGGAGTCGCCCACGACCGTGCCGGTGGAGCACGACCACGCCGACCACGTCGTGGACTCGATGGTGGTCCTGTCGGCGCTCGAGGGCCTCTCGCCCGAGCACCGCGAAGTCCTGGAACAGATGTACCTGCACGGTCGTACGGTGACCGAGGCCGCCGAGCAGCTGGGAATCCCGGCGGGCACGGTGAAATCCCGCTCGTACTACGGTTTACGGGCATTGCGGGAGAAGTTCGCGGATCAGCGGGTGGGGGCGGCGTAGATGAGTGGGTTCAGCGACTTCCCCGATCACGCGGACCTCGCCGGCTACGTCGCCGGTGACGTCTCCTCGCAGGAGAAGCAGACGATCGAGACGCACCTCGCCGGCTGCGCGGACTGCCGCGCGGAGGTCGAGTCGCTGCGCGAGATGCAGGAGTTCCTGGGCGAAGTGCCGCCCGAAGCGCTGCTCGACGGCCCGCCCGAGGGCGGCGACCTGCTGCTGCAGCGCACGCTGCGCCAGGTGCGTTCGGAAGCGCGCAGCTCGGCCGGGCGTGGCCGGTTCCTGGCCGCAACGGCCGCCGTCGTGGTCGCCGCCGCCGCGATGGGCGTCGGTGTCGTGGTGGGGAAGGCGGGTTCGCCCGCGGGCCCGGCCGTCGCCGTTCCACCGCCACCCGCGCCGGTGCCGTCGACCGCGTCGAGCACCGTGCCCGGCACCAAGTTCCTCAGCGGCACCTCGGGCGAAACGCGGCTCACCGCGAGCATCGTCCCGGCCGCCGGCTGGGTTCGCGTCGAGGCGGCCGTGACGGGCATTCCGGCGGGCGAGAAGTGCCGCCTGATCGTGGTCAGCAAGAACGGCGACCGCGAAATCGCCGGTGGCTGGCTCGTGTCCCAGAAGGCTGTCCACGACGGTGCGGACCTCAACGGTTCCGCCCTCGTCGACCCCTCTCAGGTCGCTTCGATCGTGGTCGAGAATACCGAGGGCCACCAGTTCGTGGAAGCGAACGTCTGACCTTCGGGCGCTTCCTGCCCCGGCAGGTGGTGTGTTCGGGCAAACCGGGAGTGGGGGTCCACTTCGGACGGTCCCGTGGCGGGCGGCGCAGGCAGGTGCGCCCGCCCGCCGACGGGAACCGGCGCTAGTTCCGGTACCTGAACAGGATCCGGCCCCGGCTCAGGTCGTACGGGCTCAGCTCCACCAGGACCCGATCGTAGGGCACGATCTTGATGAAATTCTTCCTGATCTTGCCGCTGATGTGGGCGAGTACGTGGTGCCCGTTCGACAGCTCGACCTTGAACCGGGCGTCGCGCAGGCACTCCACCACGGTTCCCTCGACTTCGATCCCGTCCTTACCGGCCATGGCGCACCAGCTCCAGGGTGCTGTTGGCCCGCCGGGCGCCGAGGCCCTCGAACAACGCCGTCGCCGCTTCGTTGGCCTCGTTCACCTCGGCCGACGCCCTTTCGATCCCCGCCTCGTGCAGGACGCCGAGCGAGTGGACCAGCAGCGCGCGGGCGATGCCGCGACGCTGTCGAGAGGCGCGGACGGCGACCAACCCGATGCGGGGCAGCCGCGTCACCTGGACCACGCGGACCAGCCCCACGTACTCGCCTTCTTCGGCCGCAGCGGCGTACTTCGCCGGGTCGATGATGGTGTCGCCGGGCCGGACCAGCACCTCGGCCGGCATTTCCTGCCAGCCGACGCGCGCTTCGACCTCGGCTCGGACGGCGCGGTCCACCTCGTGTAGCAGGCCGTCTTCGGCGGTCCCGGCGGGCACGAGGGTGACGCCCGGTGGGGGCAGCGCCGGCCCGGTGACGCGCGGATCGGTGGGCACGACGTACTCCCACTCGCGCCGCCGGATCGTCAGGCCGGCCTGGCGCCAGGCGGCCAGCAGTTCGTGGTCGGTTTCGTCGACCACCGTGTGGAGCGGTTCCGGCAGGGTCTCGAGCATCGTGCGGACGAGCTGGTCGAAAACCGAGCGGTGCCAGGCGTCGACGCTGAGGAAGACCCGCCCGTCGGGGCGCGTGGTGGCCTCGGCGCGGCCGGTCACCCGGTCGTCGTCCAGCGCGTGCCACAGCCTCGGCGCGACGTGGGTGATCTCCACCGCGGGTTCGCCCGCGGTGAAGCGCAGAGTGTTCATGGTGGTCACCTTTCGGGAGTGCCTGATCAAGGCGCTCCCGGCAACCCCTACGTCAGTCGCCCGACCGTGACGACGAGGGGAGCACCCACATCGAAACAGCGTTCATGGGTCTCACCTCCCGGTGTCGAGTCACGGTCCCCGGAACGATAGCGGTGGGGCGTCGCCGTGCCCACCGATTTTTCCGCCGCTCAGTCGAAGCGGGTGGTGAGCCAGGTGCGGGCGTGCTGCAAGGGGTCGTCGGCGGGATCGATCACGCGGAAGTGGTCCACGCCGGGGAGTTCGGTGAAGGTGACGTCGTCGCCCGCGGCACGGGCGGCTTCGGCGTAGACGCGGCTGTGGTCGATGGGGACGCGGACGTCGGCGTCGCCGTGGAGGATCAGCTGGGGCACCCCGATCGGCAGGCACGTGAGGGGCGAGGCGGCCGGGTCGGGGGACGGCAGGAACAGGCTGGCGGCGCCCTCGCCGAGGCCTTCGGCGGCGCTGCGCGGGACGTCGGTGACGGGGGCGAGGCCGATGACGGCGGACGGTTTCACGGACGCAGCGGCGAGGAGGGCGAGGTGGCCGCCGGCGGAGTGGCCGACCGCGATCGTCGGCAGGTCTTCGGCGACGGGCACCGCGGCCATGGCGGCGAGGACGTCGTCGAGGGTCTGGGGCCAGCCGCCGGTGTCGCCGTCGATGCGGCGGTACTCGAGGTTCGCGACGAGCCAGCCGGCGGCGACGAGGTCGGCGGCGAGCGCGTCCATCAGGTGCAGGTCGCGCTGGGCGCGCCACCAGCCGCCGTGAAGCAGGAAAGCCGTGCCGCGCACGGGGTGGTCGCCGTGCAGCTCGACGAACTGGCTGGGTTCGCCGCCGTAGCGGATCGTCCTCATTCCTCCATTACATCAGGGTCGCGGGGCGGGAAGCCGATGATCGCGGCGAGCACGTCGTAGTCCGGGGCCGGCTGTTCTTCGTCCATGCCGGAGGACACGGACGCGGTGTGGTGCTGGTTCACCGCAGCAGTTCGTGCACCTTCGCGAGCCCCTCGTACGAAGCGCGGTACGCCTCGTACAGCCGCGTCACGTCCGTCTGCGGCTCGAACACGCGCTCCACGGCGACGGTCGCGGCGGCCGCCGTCTCGACGTCCGGCTGCAGTCCCACGCCGACGGCCCCCAGCAGCGCGGCCCCGAGCGCGGCGCTGTCGTGCACACGGAGGCGTTCGATGGGGCGGCCGAGCACGTCGGCGTGCAGCTGCGTCCACAGGTCGCTGCGCGCGCCGCCGCCGGAGAACGTGAGGGTCGGCAGCCGGAAGCCGCACGCCTGCTCCACCTGCTCCAGCACGTGCCGCGCAGAGAACGCGACGCCCGTCAGCACTGCGCGCGAGAGGTCCGCCCGGGTCGCCGACGAACTCAGCCCGAGGAAGCTGCCGCGCACGTCGGCGTCCCACAGCGGTGCGCGTTCGCCCTGAAGGTACGGCGTGAACACGATCCCGGCCGCACCGTCGGCCGCTGTGGTGAACACCTCGGGCACGGTCTGCCCCGACGCCTGGGCCCACCACCTGACGGCCTCGCCCGCGGCCTGCGTCGGACCGGCGTGGACGTAGAGGTCGCCGCGCGGCGGGAACGTCACGATGCCCTGCTGGGTGGCGCGGTGACGCGACGCACCCGCGACGACCAGCGACGTGCCGCACGAGATCATGCCGCGGCCCGGCTCGGTCGTGCGCGTTCCGAAAACCGCGCCGAACGCGTCCATCGTCCCCACGACGACGGGCGCGCCTTCGAGTTGTTTTGCCGGCCCCAGCGGCGTTTCGGGCTCCAGCAGCTCCGGCAGCCGCTCACCCAGCCCGTCGACGAGGGCGACAGCCTCGGGCAGATAGCCGCGCGCGCCCGCGATCCGGACGCCCGACAGCTTGTCCGTCGCCACGCGGCCGGTGAGGCGCGCGCCGATGAAGTCCTTGGGGCTCAGGATCCACCGCGCCCGGGCCCACTTGTCCGGTTCGTGCTCGGCGAACCACGCCGCCCGCGCCCCGACGAACGACGCGTCCAGCGCCACCGGCCCGCCCCAGATCCGCACCTTGTCCTCGGGGGTGAACCGCGTGTCCAGCTCCCGCGCGATGTCGGCGCACCGCTGGTCCTGCCAGATCACGGCGGGCGTCAGCGGGGTCAGGTCTTGCTTCACGAGCAGATGAGTGTTGACCTGGCTCACGATCCCCGCCGCGCGTATGACGATTTCGGGCAGTTCGGCGAGCACGGTGTTGATCGCGGTGACGGTGGCTCGCCACCAGTCCTCGGGGTCCTGCTCCGCCCAGCCGGGCCGCGGCCGGGTGATCGGGTAAGCGACGCTGTGCACCGCGCGCGCCCGGCCGTCTGTGCCGAACGCGGCCACTTTCACGGCGGTTGTGCCGATGTCGATGCCCAGGACCACCTGGTTGTCGTTCATGGGAGAGATGTATCAAATCCTGCTGTGGTCGTCTGGTGGGGACACTCGTTGGAGGATTCGGGGTTGGTCGTTGACAGCTGCGAGGTAAGCGCAGCGTTGGCGGAATAGTCCGCCCCGGCCACTCCGAACGGGGCTGCCTTCATCGCGGTCGCAGCACCACCTGGTTGTCGTTCACGCGAAGAGATGGATTAAATCCCGCTACGGTCGCGGGGGTGACGACACCCGCCGAAGCCTTCATGGCCGCGTACCACGACCGGAAACCCCATGTGATGTCCGATCTGATCGATTCGTGCCGGGTCGTCGATGACGGGCGGACGAGTTACGAGGTCCTCGCCGCGCGGTTGTCCGGTGCACGGCGCGTGCTCGACCTCGGCTGTGGCGACGGTTCGCTGCTGGCCGCGATCAACGGCGCGGAGGTCTTGGCGGGCGTTGATCTGTCCGCGGCGCATCTCGACGTGGCGCGCGCCCGGCCGGAGCTTGGGAAAGCCGACCTGCGGCTGGCTCGGGTGCAGGAGTTGCCGTTCGGGGACGGGGAGTTCGACGCCGTCGTGTCGCACATGGTGCTGATGCTTTTCCCCGACGTCGAAGCGGTCATCGCCGAAGCGGCTCGCGTGCTGGCACCGGGTGGGGTGTTCGGCGCGGCCATCGCCGGTGCGGTCACGGGAGCGCTGAAGGTGTTCATCGAGCTGGCGATCCCCCTGTTCGACGAGGTTCCCGAAGAGCGCCGAGTCCGCATCGCTGGCAATCCGCGCGTGCGGCGCCGCGAAGGCCTCGACGAGCTGCTCGGCGCGGCCGGCTTCGAGCCCGTCTCGTGGGACCTGATCGACCTCGACTTCGGCGGGCCCGAAGCGGACGTCTGGACGCGCTGCTGCGAGATGTTCTACCCGGTCGACACCCTCGACGCCACGCAGCTGAAGCGGCTCGAAACCGCGTTCCTGAAAGAAACCCGCCAACTCGCGGAGAACGGCCGATTGCGCGCAGGGCTGAACATGCGGATCGTCGAAACGAGGCTGCACCGAGATCTTCCGCGCTAACGTCGGGGGCATGACGACACCGGGGGAGCTGTGGCTGCGGGAGTACCACGACCGCAAGCCGGATTCGCAGTCGGTGCTGATCGAGGCCGGGCGGGTGGTCGGGGATGGGCGCACGAGTTACGACGTGTTCGCCGAGCGGGTGGGGAAAGCGCGCAGGGTGGTGGATCTCGGGTGTGGTGACGGGGCGCTGCTGGCGACGTTCGCGAGGCAGGGAACCGAAAGCCTGGCCGGGATCGATCTGTCCGCGGGGGAGCTGGAGCTGGCCGCGCAAAGGCCGGAGCTCAGAGCAGCCCAGCTGAAGCAAGGGCGAGCACAGGAACTCCCCTTCGCGGACAAAACGTTCGACGCCGTCGTGTCGCACATGACGTTGATGCTCATGGCCGACCTCGAGCAGGTCGTGGCGGAGGCGGCGCGGGTGCTGGCGCCGCGTGGGGTGTTCGCGGCGGTGGTGGGCGGGGGTGGCGCCGTCGGGGCCACGGGGGTGTTCTTCGAGCTCGCCAAGCCGAGGTTCGATGCGGTGCCCGAAGAACGCAAACCGCCGATCGACGGGGACCGGCGGACGCGCAGCGCCGAGGGGTTCGACGAGTTCCTCGCGCCGGTGGGGTTCGAACCCGTTGCGTGGGAACAGATCGTGGTCGATTTCGCCGCACCGCCGGAACAAGTGTGGGTCACGTGCTGTGAGACGCTCTACCCCGCCTCGACGCTGGACGACGTGCAGCTCGCCGAACTGCGCGCCGAGTTCAGCGAGGCGACGCGCGGGCTGCTGACCGCCGACGGGATCCTGCCCGCGGCCGTGCGGCTCAACATCGCCCGAACGCGCCTGGCGGAGTGACGATCCGCGCTAACGTCTCGCCATGACGTCCGCCGAGGAGTTCCTGCGCAGCTACCACGACGCCCGCCCGGACGCCGCGTCCGAGCTGGCCGGGCGCGGTCGTGTGACGGGCGACGGGCGGACCGTGTACGAGGTGTTCGCCGACCGCGTCACCACAGCCAAGGCCGTGCTCGACCTCGGCTGCGGTGACGGCGCGCTGCTCGCCGAACTCGGCAGCCGCGGGGTGCCGAAGCTGGCGGGCGTGGACCTTTCGCCCGGGCAGCTGGCGTCGGCCGGGCGCCGGCCCGAGCTGGCCGAAGCCGATCTGCGCCAAGGGCGGGCGCAGGAGCTGCCGTTCGAGGACGGCGAGTTCGATACGGTCGTGTCGTTGATGGCGTTGATTCTCATGGCCGACGTCGAGCAGGTCGTCGCCGAGGTCGCGCGCGTGCTGGCCCCGGGCGGCACGCTGGCGATCGGCGTCGGTGGTGGCGGGCGGGAGGCGATGGAGATCTTCCTCAAGGTCGCGCGACCGCTGTTCGCCGTGGTGCCGGAGGAACGCCGGGTGCCGGCGGCCGGCGACCCCCGGACCCGCACGCGCGAAGGTCTGGACGAGCTGCTCGGCCCTGCCGGCTTCGAACCCGTCGCGTGGGACCGGATGGTCGTCGACTTCGGCGGCACGCCCGACGAGGTCTGGCAGACCTGTCACGACAGCTACTACCAGATGGTCACCCTCGACGACACGCACCGGAAGGGCCTGCGCACCGCGTTCACCGTGGCCACGCGCAGCCTGGTGACGCCCGAGGGCCGGCTGGCCGCGTCGGCGTGTGTCGACGTGGCCGTCACGCGGTTGCGGTGACGGCGCCGAACCAGCGGACCAACGCTTTCCGCAGTCCGGCCACGTCCGGTTCGGGATCGGACGAGGCCCAAGCGACGTAGCCGTCCGGGCGAATCAGCAACGCGGTCGCTTCGATCGACCTGACGGGCAGGGACACCGTGTCGACGCGGTCCTGAAAATCGGTCACGGCGGGGGCGAGCGAGGCGTCCGCGGTGAGGTCGGCCAGGACCGGCCGCGCCGCGAGGTACGCCTTGGCGAGGGCGTCGGAAGGCAGGTCCGGTGCCCAGCGGCCGACGAGCGGGTGCGGGTCGTCTCCGTAGCGGATGTCCGCGCCGGACAACAAATCCGCGAGGTGCTGGGTCACGTCCTGGTGGCCGAGGAGTTCCCCGAACAGCTCGCGCAGCGCCGTGACTTCCGGGCCCGGCGCGGTCAGCGCGCCTTGTGCCTGCGTGTGCATCACGACGCGGCGGCTGACCGGCCGGCGCTCGGCGTCGTAGGTGTCGAGCAGGCCGGCCGGTGCCCAGCCGCGGACCTCGGCGGCGAGTTTCCACGCCAGGTTCACCGCGTCCTGCAGCCCCAGGTTCAGGCCCGGCCCGCCGATCGCGGAGTGCACGTGGGCGGAGTCGCCGACCAGGAGCACGCGGCCGGCGCGGAACGTCGACGCCAGCCGCGTGTTGCCGCTGGACACCCGGCGCAGCTGGTGCGGCCCGGGGCCGGTCGGCGTGTCGAGCGGCAGATCGACGCCGAGGACTCGGCGGACGCTGGCGCGAAGCTCGTCGAGCGTCGGCGGTACTTCGTCGGGTGTTTTGGGACGGTCGCGTTCGGACGAAGCGATCAGCGGCGCCGCGTTCGGAAACGGGGCGAACACGAACAGGCCCGTCTCCGTGCGGAAGTGCCGGAAGGGCTGGACAACGCCGACGCCGTCGAGGCGCAGTCCGCCTGTCGCGGGGTCGCGCAGGGAGTCCGGCACGCTCGCGTGCCCGGTGTACGAAACGACGTTGTCTCTTGTGACACCGGGGAAATCGATGCCGGCGAGCTTGCGGACGGTGCTGCGTCCGCCGTCGGCGCCGACCAGAAATCTGGTGTCCATAGTGTACTCGCCGGCGGGGCCGGCGACGGTGACGCGCACCGAGCCGTCCTGCTCGAAGCCGGTCACCGAGTGTCCGCGACGGATCCCACGCCCAGCTCGATCGCCCGTTCCTCGAGTGCGCGTTCCAGCTCCCGCTGGGGTATCGGCAGGATGTAAACGGGATTGACCGGCAACCGGGCAAGGTCGAGGGGGAACGCGCCGAACATGTACTGCGGCGCGGGTGCCGGCTCGGCCTGGCCGGTGAGCCGATCGTAGAGGCCACGGCGGTGCAGCAGCCGCACGACCTGGCCGACGAGCCCATTGGCCCGCTGCTCCTCACCGCGTTCCGTGAGCCGTTCCAGGACGATCGGCCGGACGCCGGCCAGACTGAGTTCGCACGCCAGCATGAGCCCATTGGGCCCACCGCCGGCGATCACCACGTCGATCGCGGGCATGGTTTTCTCCTTGGCGGATCGGAACAGCTGGGAGATCAGGGAAGTGAGACGGTTACCGCGCCCAAAGCGGCGCGCAGCACCGAGCCGAAGGAAACGGGTGGTTCGGCTTGCAGCCAGTGGACCGTCGCCGCGCGGATCGCGCCGCCGGCGGCGGTGGCGACGAGCACGGGGTAGAGGTCGTGGTCGACGTCGGTGCCGGTTCGGTCGGCGATCGCCTGCGCGAGTGCGATCTCGGCCGCCACATTGGCCTTCTGGAACTCGCCCTGCAACGCGGGTTCGGCCACCATCAGCTGCACACCCTGCGTCCACAGTGGATCCGGGGTGCGCTCGGCGCGGTCGGCGCCGTCGGCCTCGAACCGGGCGAGCGCGGCTTCGGTGATGGCGGTCCACAGCGGTTCGTCGGCCGGCCGCGTGCGCAGCAGGTCGGCGATGCCCTGGGCGCGGTCGTGGTGCCGGGCCGCGATGGCCTCGGCCTTGCTGGAGAAGTAGTTGTTCACGGTGCGCGGCGAAACGCCGGCCTCGGTGGCGATGTCCTCGATGGTCACGTGCGCCAGACCGCGTTCGACGGCGAGCCGGATCGCGGCCCAGGAGATCGCGGAGCGCGTCTCCTGGCGGCGCCGTTCGCGCAGGCTCGGTCGTTCGGTCATGCTCCCAAGCTATCGTAAGTTTGCGCATCACGCAAAGTCTGCGTGATGCGCAAGTACGGTGGGCACGAGAAAACCCAGGGTCACGTGACCCTGGGTTTTCCCGAACTCAGTCCTTGACGCCCTTCACGGCGTCCTTGACCTTGTCGGCGGCCTGCTTCAAGTTGCTCTTACCCTGCTCCGACTTGCCTTCGGCTTGCCACTGCTCGTTACCGGTGGCGTCGCCGACGGCCTCCTTGGCTCGGCCCTTGAGCTCTTCCGCCTTGTTCTCGGCCTTGTCGTTCATCGTGTCGCCTCCCTTGTCGGCTGCTCACCGGCTACCCGGCTGCGGGGAGGTCAAACACGGGACTCAGGCGTTGCGAAGGGTGGCGAGCGCCTTGCTCCACGCCTCGACCTGGTCGAGCGTGGTGTTGAGGTAGCCGGTGTGCATCTCGGCCGGCTTGAACGTCGACATGTTCTCGAAGTCGGTGAACAGCGACAGCGCGACCTGGCTCGTCACGTGGGCGACCTGCAGGTTGCTCAGGACGAGGCGCAGCTGCTCCACCGCGCGGACGGCGCCGACGGAACCGTAACCGACGAAGCCGGCAGCCTTGTTGTTCCACTCGGCGGCCAGGAAGTCGATGGCGTTCTTCAGCGGGCCCGGGATGGCGTGGTTGTACTCCGCGGTCACGAAAACGTAGCCGTCGAACTCGGCGATCTTCTCGGCCCAGCGCTTGGTGTGTGCCTGCGCGTACTGGCCCATGGCCGGCGGCAGCGGCTCGTCGAGGTGCGGGAGCTCGTAGTCGAGGAGGTCGAGGAGCTCGTACTCGGCGGTGCCGCGCTGCTTCGCGATGTCGAGGGCCCACTTCGCCACGGCTTCGCCGTTGCGGCCCGGACGGGTGCTGCCGAGGATGATCGCAATCTTGGTCATGTCCGACTTTCCTGGTTCGAGGGGGCGGTCATCGGGTCAGTCGCACTGGTCAGGGCTTGATCCAGAGGTGTTTGATGACGCGTCCGCAATTTAGTCTCAGCTCTGCGGACGTGTCAACAAACCGGGGGTGAGGGTCATTCCCACGGCCGGGTGAATCAGCAGTACCTTGTGCGTGCTGTCGCCCACTCCCAGGAGCGAATCGTGACCACTTCACAGGACAGCTTTCCGCTCGTGATCAGCGGTGGACGCGTGCTCGACCCGGAGAGCGGCTTCGACGCGGTGGCTGACGTCGGGATCACCGGTGGCACCGTAAGTGTGGTGTCCGCAACACCGCTTCGCGGCGAGCAGACGATCGACGCGACCGGCCTCGTCGTCGCGCCGGGGTTCGTCGATCTGCACAGCCACGGCCAGGCGATTCCCGAGCAGCGGCTGCAGGCGCTCGACGGCGTCACCACGGCGCTGGAGCTGGAGGCCGGCATCACACCGGTCGGCGCGGCGTACGCGCGGGCCGCGGCCGAGGGCCGGCCGATCAACTACGGCTACTCGACGTCGTGGGCGCTGGCGCGCATGGCTGTGCTCGCGGGCGCGCCGCTCGACGGCCCGCCCGACACGGTGCTCACGCACCTGGGCGTGCCCGCGTGGCGCGCCGAGGCGTCGACGGCCGAGCACGCGCGGATCTTCGAGCACCTGTCCCGGGACCTGGCCGACGGCGCGCTGGGCATCGGCGTGCTCGCCGGTTACGCGCCGCACCTCGACCCGGCCGAGTTCGTCGCCGTGGCGGAGCTGGCCGCCGAGGCCGGGCGGCCCGCGTTCACGCACGCGCGCCCGCTCGTGGAAGCCGACCCGGACGTGCCCGTCGACGGCGCCGAGGAGATCGCGCGCGTCGCGGGGCAGACCGGCGTGCACCTGCACTACTGCCACGTGAACAGCACGTCGGGGCGCCAGGTCGACCGCGTGCTCGGGCTCGTGGAGCGCTGCCGGATGGAAGGCGCCGAGGTGACGACCGAAGCCTATCCCTACGGCGCCGGCTCGACGGCCATCGGCGCGGCCTTCCTGGCCCCGGAAGTCCTGGCGCGCCAAGGCATCCGGCCCGACTGGCTCGTGCTCGTCGGCACGGGGGAGCGCATCGCGGACGCCGCGCGCCTCGCCGAGGTCCGTGCGAGCACGCCGGGCGCGCTCGCGCTGCTGCACTTCCTCGACGAGGATGACCCGGCGCTGGAACGCGCCCTGCTCTTCGAAGGCACCGCCATCGCGAGCGACGCCATGCCGCTGACCTGGACAGGTGGGCGGCCGGACCCCCTGACGTGGCCGCTGCCGCCGGGCGCACTCGGCCATCCGCGTGGCGCGGGCACGTTCTCGCGCGCCATCCGCCGGCTCTACCGCGAAAGCGGAAAGCTGACGTTGTCCGAGGCGGTCGCGCGCTGCTCGCTGCTGCCGGCGCAGGTCCTGGACGAAGCCGTGCCCGCCCTGCGGCGCAAGGGCCGCCTGCGCGCCGGCAGCGACGCCGACGTGGTGGTCTTCGACCCCGCGAGGATCGCCGACCAGGCGTCCTATGTGGACGGAACGCGGCCCTCGGTGGGGATCGAGCACGTGTTCGTGAACGGCACCCCGGTGGTCCGCGCCGGCTCCATCGTGCCCGACGCGTTGCCGGGCAAGCCCGTGCGCGCCTGACTCAGGCGGCTTTGTTCCTGCGCAGCACCACCGTGGTGGCGATCGTGGCCGCCGCGAGCACGAGGAACACGATCGCGGCCCCCGTCCGGTCCAGCGTCAGGTTCGGCGAAGAAGCCGATCAGCAGCGCAACGGTGAGGGGTTGCCCACATGGCGGGTGGTCCTTTCTCTCGGTAATGCTTGTCAAAGCTAAGCTTTACCGTACGACGGACCGCGTGTTGTGCGCATGATCAAGTCGCGCAAGGAAAACGTCAATTCCTGATCAGCGCCGCCCGCCACGGTTCGGGTACGGCACCGGAATACTCGACGCGTTCGGTGCCGGTGAACGCCGCGAGTTCCGCGATCGCGCGCCGGACGGCGGTACCCGCGCGGGCCGGGGCGCCGGGTTCGGCGTAGACGCCTTCGAGTTCGATCACCCCGCGGCGGCGATCCGCTCGCGGGGCGACGCGGCCGATCAGACGGTCGCCGTGGAGGATGGGCAGCACGTAGTAGCCGTAGCGGCGCTTGGCCTTCGGCACATACATCTCCGTGCGGAACTCGAAGTCCCACAACCGTTGCGCGCGGGCGCGGTCGCAGATGAGGTTGTCGAACGGCGAGAGCAACGTCGTGCGCGGCGTCCAGTCGCCGGCGGTGATGGCTGTCAGCAGCGGCAGCCGGTCAGCGTGGACGTACCACGGCGTGGGGTCCTTCTCCAGAGTCACGGGCACCACGCGGCCGGCCTCGACGAGTGTCGCCAGCACCTCCGTCAGCCCGGGGTAGCGGTTGCGGACGAAGTGCTGCTCGATGTCGGCTCGCCGCGCGACGCCGAGGGCGCGCAACGCGTGTTCCGCGGAGCGCGTGACGATCTCGGTCTCGGTCAGGGGTGCGCGATCGAGGCCGGCGGGCAGACAGCGGGAAGTCAAGTCCCACAGGCGTTTCCCGCCGGTTCGCGACGCGACCATGATCTCGCCGCGGAACCACAGGACGTCGAGCATGCGCTCGACGTTGCGCCCAGTCGTCCAGCCGCCCGAGACCCATCCGACGGCCGAGCGGTCCTCGAACGCGCCGGCCGGCAGGGGGCCGGAGTCGCGGAGCCGGTCGAGGACGTGCTCGCGCAAGGCGCCGTTGCCGTGGAGGAACTCCGCGACCCGGCGCCCGTACGCCGACTTCCCGGCCGGGTAGCCGCGCATCAGCGCCTGGTGCAGCGGGTAGTCCTCGGTGAGCACGATCGACGCGGCGTGTGCCCAGTACTCGAACAGCCGGCGCTCGTCCCAGAGCAGGGTGTCGAGTTCCGCGGGGTCGTAGGTGCGCAACCGGCTGCGCAGCACCAGGTGGTGGCTGTGCGCGACCACGGTGATCGGGTCGAGTTGCAGGCACCGCAGCGTGTTCAGGACCTCGCCGACGCCGCGTGCTCCCGGTCCGTCGAGGTGCTGGCTACTGATGGCCAGGCGGCGGGCGTCCCGGGTGCGCAGTTCCACGCCGGTAAACCTAGCGCGACACGCGAGCGGTGAAAATCACCGGGGAGCGCGGGTGCTGCTCGGCAGAGGCGGTGGGCGTGCAAGTGCGGGGTCAAGGGGATGAGTGGTGCCGCAGGCCGGTTCGACGGGTGATCCGAGCGGCGGCGGAACCGGAGGAAAAGGGTTACCGTGGCGGCGTTGTCGCACTTCCACACACCGCACAAAGGACTGTCCACATGCGCCTGTCAACCCGCAACCAGCTCGTCGGCACCGTGTCGGCCGTGAAGTCCGGCGCGGTCATGACCGTGGTCACGGTCCAGCTCGACGGCGGCCAGTCCGTCACCGCCTCGATCACCAAGGACGCCACCGAGGAGCTGGAACTCGAGGTTGGCAAGCCGGTGACCGCGCTGGTGAAGCCGACCGAGGTCATGCTCGGCGTCGAGTGACCCTTCGGTAGCTGCCGGCCCGGGCCCGCTGACCAGCGGGTCGTTCGGCGGGCCCGGGCTACGCACGGCGTTCCGCGGTGAGCACGTGGCGATCGAGAACGAGGCCGGCGAGGTCGTGGAGGAGCGCGACAACACCCGCGCGTCCTTCGCCGGCCACACGCTGGAGTCGCAATGGGGCCGGCTTCAGACGGCGTGGGTCCGGCTCCACCGCGATCTGCCCGGCCCGCTCCAGCGCGGCCAGGTGCCGGCTGGTCGCCGACGCCGTCAGCCCCAGCTCGGCGGCGATCGCGTTCGGCCGCACGGGTTGGCGCGCCGCGACGGTGCCCAGCACGCGCACCCGGGTCAGGTCGAGGTGCCGCGAGATCCGGCGGTGGCCGTACTTCGCGGGCTACGCGATGTGGACCTACCTGACCACGCCATTCACGCTCACGCGCCCCGGCTTCCGCGCCGAGGAGCTCGAGCCCGTGGCAGGAGGACGGCGAGACGTGGCGCCGCCTGCGCGTGGAGTTTCCCGACGACCTCACCACGCACGACAAGGTGCAGACGTTCTACTTCGACGCCGACGGACGGCCTCATCCGCCGTCACGACTACGACGCCGAAGTGGTCGCCGGCGGCCTCGCGGCGCACTACTCCTCGGAGTACCGCGAGGTCGACGGCATCGTGGTCCCGACCAAGCGTCGCGTCCACCCGGTCGGCGAGGACGGCAAGCCGGTCCTGGAGCCGTTGCTGGTGTCGATCGACCTCAGTGAGATCGAGTTCGGTGAGATCACGTTCGCCTGAGGAACGGCTACAGGCCGCGCAGGAGCCGCAGCGGTGATTCCACGCAGTCCGCGATGAACCGCAGGAACCCGCCCGCCGTGCCGCCGTCGCAGACGCGGTGGTCGAACGCCAGCGTCAGCTCGGTGATCTTGCGCGGCACGACCTGGCCGTCGACGATCCACGGACGGTCGATGATGCGGCCGATCCCGAGGATCGCGACCTCGGGGTGGTTGATGATGGCGGCGGAACCGTCGACGCCGAACACGCCGTAGTTGTTGATGGTGAACGTGCCGCCCGTGAGCTCGGCGGGGGCGAGCGAGCCGGAGCGGGCGCGCTCGGTGCGTTCGGCGAGAGCGCCGGAGAGCTGTTCCACGGACAGGGCGTGCGCACCGGGCACGACGGGGACCACGAGGCCGCGGTCGGTCTGCGCGGCGAACCCGAGGTGCACGGCCGAGGGGATCACGATCTCGTCGCCGTCGAGGTGCGCGTTGAGCTCGGGGAAACGCCGAAGGCCTTCGACGGTGAACTTGGCCAGCAACGCGAGCAGGCTGATCTTCGGGGCGGTGGCGTCGGCGTTGAGGGCGGCGCGGGTTTCGAGCAGGGCCGTCGCGTCGACGTCGACCCACACCGTGGCCTCGGGGATCTCGCGGCGCGAGCGGGTGAGCTTGTCGGCGACGGTCTTGCGGACGCCGCGCAACGGGATCCGGCGTTCATCAGCGGCGGCAGGAACAACAGGCTCGACGGTCCCCGCGATCGCTCGCTCGACGTCGGCCCGGCTGATGATCCCGTCGGTACCCGAACCGGCGAGCGCGTGAATGTCCACACCGGACTGTTTGGCGAGCTGCCGCACCAGCGGTGATACCACGCGCACGCGCTCGTTCACCGGCCGCGGCGGGGACACCACGGCAGCCTCGGGACGCCGCGTGCCGCGCGCACGACGGGTTCGCCGCGCCTGAGCCGTGCCGGTGCCGTACCCGATCAGGACATTGCCGCTGCCCTCCGTGGAAGTACTTCCCGTAGGCGTCACCACTCCAGGCTCGAGAAACGCCGGCGCCTCCTCCACCGTGATCAGCGGACTGCCGACGGTCAGCACGTCGCCGGCCGCGCCGTGCAGCGTCGCGACGCGCCCCGCGAAGGGCACCGGCACCTCGACACTCGCCTTGGCTGTCTCGACCTCCACCACCGTCTGGTCGACGGTCACGGTGTCGCCCACCATCACGTGCCACGCGACGATCTCGGCCTCCGTCAGGCCCTCGCCCAGGTCGGGCAGCTTGAAGACGGCCATCACGCACCTCCGCCCGCGAGCGGGGCCGCGTCGTCCCACTGCAGCCGCTCGATCGCGTCGAGCACTCGGTCGACGTTCGGCAGGTGGTGCTTCTCCAGGTTCGGGGCGGGATACGGGATGTCGAACCCGCCGACGCGCAGCACGGGCGCCTCAAGGTGGTGGAAGCACGTCTCCGACAGCTGGGCCGCGACCTCGGCGCCATAGCCGCAGAAGCGGCTCGCCTCGTGCACCACGACCGCACGCCCGGTGCGCCGGACCGAAGCGGCAACCGTCTCGAGGTCGAACGGCGCGAGGCTGCGCAGGTCGATCACCTCGGCGCTATAGCCCTCTTCCTCGGCCGCCGCGGCGGCTTCGAGCGTGGTGCCGAGGGCGCCACCGTAGGAGATCAGCGTGACGTCGGTGCCCGGGCGCCGGACGACCGCGCGGTCCAGAGTGGACGATCGGTGGTCCAGCCGCACCGTCTCCTTCTCCCAGTAGCGCCGCTCGGGCTCCAGGAAGATCACCGGGTCCGGGCTGTCGATCGCCTGGCGCAGCAGCGCGTAGGCGTCGGCGGGTGAAGCCGGCGTGACGACGCGCAGGCCGGCCGTGTGCGTGTAGTAGACCTCGGAGGAGTCGCAGTGGTGCTCGACGCCGCCGATGCCACCGCCGTAGGGGATCCGGATCACGATGGGCAGCTCGACGGCGCCGCGTGTGCGGTTGCGCAGCTTGGCGAGGTGGCTGGTGATCTGCTCGAACGCGGGGTAGGCGAACGCGTCGAACTGCATCTCCACCACGGGCCGCAGGCCGTTCATCGCCATGCCGATGGCCGTGCCGACGATGCCCGACTCGGCGAGCGGGGTGTCGAACACGCGCGCCTCGCCGAAGCGGGCGGCGAGCCCGTCGGTGACGCGGAAGACGCCGCCGAGTGTGCCGACGTCCTCCCCGAACACGAGCACGCGCTCGTCCTCGGCCAGCGCGTCGGCGAGAGCGCGGTTGAGTGCGCCCGCCATGGTGACGGTGTCCGGTTCGACGTCAGCGTCCGAAGTGGACTCGCACGTCACGGTCATTCTTCGGCTCCGAAGGAGAGTTCGGCGGTGAGGTCTTCGGCCTGACGGCGCAGCGCGGCCGTGGGCTCGGCGTACACGTGGCGGAACAGGTCCGCCGGGTCGAGCACGGTGTCCACGTTCATGCGCTCGCGCAGCGACGCGGCTTCGGCCTCGGCGCGCGCGGCGATCTCTTCGCGCGCCGAGTCGTCGAGCAGGCCGCGGTCGGTGAGGTAACGCTCGAGCCGGGCGATCGGGTCGCGGGTGAGCCAGGTCTCGACCTCGGCGCGGTCGCGGTAGCGGGAGGCGTCGTCGGCGTTGGTGTGCGATTCGATGCGGTAGGTGAGGGCCTCGATCAACGTCGGCCCGCCACCCGCAGCGGCGCGCGCGACGGCCTGCTCCACCACGGCGTGCACGGCGGCCGCGTCGTTGCCGTCCACCAGCACCGACGGCATGCCGTAGCCCACGCCCTTGTGCGCGAGCGACGGCGCCGCGGTCTGCTTCGAGAGCGGGACGCTGATGGCGTAACCGTTGTTCTGCACCAGGAACACCACCGGCGACTGCCACACGGCCGCGAAGTTCAGCGCCTCGTGGGTGTCGCCTTCGCTGGTGGCGCCGTCGCCGAGCAGCACGAGCGCGACGGTGTCTTCGCCCTTGGTCTTGGCGGCGTGCGCGAACCCGACAGCGTGCAGCGTGTTCGTGGCCAGCGGCGTGCACTGGGGCGCGACGTTGGCGCGGTACGGGTCGTAGCCGCAGTGCCAGTCGCCGCGCAGCAGCGTGAGGACCTCGACCGGGTCGACGCCGCGCGCGACGACCGCCATCGAGTCGCGGTAGGTCGGGAAGAGCCAGTCCTGCGGACGCAGCGCGAGGATCGAGCCGATCTCGCCGGCCTCCTGGCCGCGCGCGGACGGGTACACGGCGAGGCGGCCCTGCTTGGTGAGGGCGGTGGCCTGCGCGTCGAAGCGGCGGCCCGACACCATCGCACGGTGCAGGCGCAGCAGCACGTCGTCGGCAGGCATCTCCAGGGCGGCGTCGGCGACGGGCGCGCCGTCGGCGGTGATGAGGCCCAGGGGCTCGTCGCTCGGGAGGAAGAACGACGCGGCGGTGCGTTCCGTGGTGGTCACCGGCAGCTCCGATCGACGGGGGACAGGGGAAGACGTCTAACGCCGATCTTCGCTCCGTGCCGATCAGGGTTCCAGGTATCGACGGCAAGTGTGGAACAATGGCTCATCCGACCGAGAAGAGCCGGATAATTGGCTTCGGGAGGTGCGGGGATGTCCGAGCCGGGTGGACGAATGGCGGCGGCCCTGGACGAGGTCGACCTGAAACTCATCGCCGAGCTGAAGGCCGACGGGCGCGCGTCGATGCGCGCGCTGGCCGAGCGCGTGCACATTTCGCGAGCGGGCTGTTACACGCGGGTGGAGAGGCTGCACCGCGAAGGGGTGATCACCGGGTACGCCGCCGTGACCGATCCGCGCCGGATGGGGCAGGGGCTCGCGGCGTACGTCTACCTCAAGGTCACGCAGAACTCGTGGCGCACCGTGAGCGCGGCGCTCAAGAGCATCCCCGAGATCGAGCACGGCGGGCTCGTCTCGGGGGACAACGACCTCATCCTGTTCGTGCGCACGAGCGACGCCGACAGCCTGCGCGACCTGGTCTTCGAACGGCTTCAGGCGATGAAGGACGTGCTCTCGACGCACACGGTCCTGGTCTTCGACGAACTCTAGGACACCAGCGAGTCGAGCAGCTTCAGGCGCTCGGCCGACGGCGAACCGGGTTCGGCGCCGGAGAAAATGATGCGCTGACCGGAGTCGTCGGGCATCCGCAGGCTCTCCTCGTTGAGGGTGAGCCGCCCGACGAGCGGGTGGTCGTACTCGCGCACCGAGTGCAGGCACTCCGCCACGGGGTGCGACGGCCAGATCCGCGCGAACTCGGGGCTCTGGATGCTCAGCTCGCCGATCAGCTCGGCCATCTTCGGGTCGTCGGTTTGCTCGCCGGTGGTCATCCGCAGGTAAGAGGCCGCGTTGTGGGCCTGGCGCTCCCAATCGACGACGAGATCGCGCATGGCGGGCTCGAGGAACATGTGCTTGGTCAGGTTGGGCCGCGCGTCGCGGTCGATGCCGAGCAACGCGAAACCGAGCCGGTTGCCGCCCAGCAGGTCGGTCCGCCGGCCGACGATGATCGCCGCCTGGTCGATGTTGCTCTCGACCAGCGCGAGAACCGAGTCACGCACCATTTCCGGACCGGCCTCCCGCCGCATCACCTGGGCGGGCCAGGCCAGGCGCAGCAGGTGCATCCGCTCGCTGTCGTCGAGGCGCAGCGCGTTGGCGATGGCCTCCATCACCGAGTCGGACATCTGGTGGCTCTCACCCTGCTCGATGCGGGTGTAGTAGTTCACGCTCACGCCGGCGAGCTGCGCGACCTCTTCCCGCCGCAGCCCGGGGACGCGGCGCGGGGTGCCGTAGGTCGGAACCCCGGTGTCCGCGGGCGTCAGCGCCGCCCTGCGGGCGCGCAGGAAGTCTCCGAGCTCGGTGTTGCGCTGCTCGCTCATGCCGTTGATTCTCCTCGGGTGGCGCGTCCGCTGCCGTCCCCTCGCGTGGGTACCCAGCGCGTGGCGAGGTGCGGTTGCCGCGGTGGTTACAACATCGGGGAATGACGAAGTATTCGGTCACCCTCGGACTCGACACGTTCGGGGACGTGCTTTCCGACGACGGCGGCACGCCCGTCAGCCACGCCGAGACCATCCGCGGCCTGGTCGAGCACGGCGTGCTCGCCGACCACGTGGGCCTCGACTTCTTCGGCATCGGCGAGCACCACACGGTGGACATGCCGCTTTCGGCGCCCGACGTGGTGCTGGCGGCGGTGGCGGCGCGCACGTCGCGCATCCGGCTGGGCTCTGCCGTCACGGTGCTGAGCTCCGACGACCCGGTGCGCGTCTTCCAGCGCTACTCGACGCTCGACGCGCTCTCGCACGGGCGGGCGGAGGTGATCCTGGGGCGCGGGTCGAGCACCGAGTCGTTCCCGCTGTTCGGCTACGACCTGGGCGACTACGACGAGCTGTTCGACGAGAAGGTGGACCTGTTCTCCCGCCTGCTGGAGGAGAAGCCCGTGACGTGGTCCGGCCGGCTGCGGCCCTCGTTGAGCGGGCAGGAAGTGGTGCCGCACACGGAGACGGGCCCGATCCCGGCGTGGATCGGCGTCGGCGGCAGCCCTGAGTCCGTGCTGCGGACGGCGAAGTACGGGATGTCGCTGATGCTCGCGATCATCGGCGGTCCGGCCGCGCGGTTCAAGCCGTTCGCGGACCTGTTCCGCGACGTGCGCCGCCGCCTGGACAAACCGCAGAAGGCGATCGGGCTGCACATGCCCGGCCACATCGCCGACAGCGACGAGGACGCGCTGGAGGAGCTGTACCCGCACTACGTCGACGTGCTCACCCGCGTCGCGCGCGAGCGGGGGTTCCGGCCGCCGTCGCGGGAGCAGTTCCTGGAGGAGGTCTCCGAACGTGGTGCCTGGCACGTCGGCTCGCCGGAGACGGTAGCGCGCAAGATCGCCGCGTCGCTCAAGACGGTGGGGGCCACGCGGTTCGACCTCAAGTACGGGCTGGCCGGCCTGCCGCGCGGCTCGGTGCTGCGCAACATCGAGCTGTACGGCACGCGCGTGGCGCCGATGGTGCGGGAGCTGATGGAGGAGTAAGCCTTCGCTGGGGTGGCGGCCTGGCCACCACCCCAGCGAGCCGGCGTCGCGCGTCGGCGGAGCCGACGCAGACAACTCAGAACAGACCGGAACCCAGTGTGTGGGCGTTGAAGAAGCTCCAGATCACATCCTGGGCCTTCACCGTCTGCGTCGCCGAGCCCGGGCCGCTGTCCACGAGTTCGCCGGGCCAGGTGTGGCCGGCACCGAGGATGCGGTAGTGGGTGACCGACGCGTTCACTGCGCAGTTCTGCCAGGAGAACTGGATCACGTCGGAGCCGATCGGGGTCTCGACGGGTGTCGCGGCGCAGTGGTTGTGGTTGGCCCAGTTCTGGGCCCAGTCCATGAGGTAGGGGATGGGCTCGCTGTGGCTGGTGCCGCCGTTGTACTCGATCGTCGGGTCGGCCGTGCCGTGGAAGTCGACGATCGGGGCGGGCACGCTCGACGAGCAGCCCACCGTGGTGCCGGGGTAGAACGCACCGGCGATCGTGGCGAAGGCGGCGATGCGCATCGGCAGCCGGCAGGCCAGCAGCGACACGAAACCGGCGCCGTTGGACTTGCCGGTGGCGAAGATGCGCAGCGGGTCCACGCAGAGCGTCGCCTGCAGGTGGTCGAGCAGGTCGCCGACGAAGCGGACGTCGTCGACGCCTTCCGCGGCGTACGGGGCGCTCTGCCAGGCGCGCTGGTCGTCGAGACCCTTGGCGCCCACCGGGTAGACGGCGATGGTGTCGAGGCCGTCGATGCCGGAGAACTCTTCGATGTCGCTGCCGTCGCCCTTGCGGCCGTGGAACGCCATGACCACGGGCTTCGGGTGGCCGGGCTGGTAATTCGCGGGCAGGTGGATCAGGTAGTCGCGGGAAAGCCCGCCGGAGGTGATGGTCTGCGTGACCGTCTGCCCGAGCGGCAGGGAGGTCGAGTGCGCGGTGCAGCCCGTCGAAACCCTGGGGTAGTTGCGCACGGACGGGGTCGCGGACGCGGTCTGCGGCACGACCGCCGTGGCGGTCAGCGCAAGCGCGGCGACGGCGGCGAGCTTGGCGAATCTCATTCAGAGCACCTCGTCGAGGAAGGACCGGAGCCGGTCACTGCGGGGGGACTCGAAGAACTCGGTGGGGTGGGCGGCTTCCACGAGCCGTCCTTGGTCGAGGAACACGACCTGCTCGGCGACCTCACGGGCGAAGCGCATTTCGTGCGTCACCACGATCATCGTCATGCCGCGGGAAGCCAGGTCGCGCATCACGGCGAGCACGCCTTTCACGAGCTCGGGGTCGAGTGCGGACGTCGCTTCGTCGAACAACATCACCTCGGGGTTCATCGCCAGCGACCGCGCGATGGCCACGCGCTGCTGCTGGCCGCCCGAAAGCTGGGAGGGCCGGCGGTTCTCGTACGCCGCGAGCCCGACCGCCGCGAGGTTCGCCCGCGCGGTCTCCACAGCTTCGTCGCGAGACACGCCGAGCACCTGCTGCTGGGCGAGCGTCACGTTGTCGAGCACCGTGTGGTGCGGGAACAGGTGGAAGTTCTGGAACACCATGCCGACGCGGGTGCGGATGCGGTCGACGTCCGCGCCCTTGTCGGTGATGGCCTCCTCCCCGATGAAGATGCGCCCGGCCGTCGGGATCTCCAGCAGGTTGGTGCAGCGCAGCAGCGTCGACTTGCCGGAGCCCGACGGGCCGATGATGCACGTGGTGGTGCCGCCCGGGGCTTCGAGCACGATGTCGTGCAGCACCGGGGTGTTGCCGAACGTCTTGTCGATGTGCTCGTAGCGCACGGTGGTACCCGGGTTTTCACGGGATCCGGTGATCACGGCGTCGGCCGCCGCGGTGCTCGCGTGTGTCATACCAGTGCCTCCTCGGTACGCACGGCCGCCGGCGCGGTCGCCGCGGCGGGCCGGCCTTCGCGCATCCGCTTGTCCCACTTGTTCACCACGTAGGTGAGCGGCACGGTGATCGCGAGGTAGAACAGGCCCGCGGCGACCAGCGGCGAAAGCGAAGCGTTGTTGGTGGACGTGTCCTGGGCGATCGCGAACATCTCCCGCTGCCCGGCGGCGAGGCCGAGCAGGTAGACCAGCGCCGTGCTCTTGATGACCAGGATGAACTGGCCGGTGAGCGCCGGCAGCACGCGGCGGAAACCGATCGGGATCACGATGAGCCGCATGGTTTTCGTGTGCGACATCCCGAGGCTGCGCGACGCTTCGACGATGCCCTTGTCGACGCTCTGGAAGCCCGAGCGGAAGATCTCCGCCATGTAAGCGCCTTCCATGAGCCCGATCGCGAGCGCCGCGTAGCCGTAGGTCCAGTTGCCGAACATCGTGAGCCCGGCCAGCGGCAGGCCCTGGCCGATGAGGTAGATGCTCAGGATGTGGGGCAGGCCGCGCAGGATGTCGACGTACCAGCGACACGGCAGGCGCAGCACCCGGAAGCGCGACATCAGGCCGCTGGCGAGGAAGATGCCGACCACGAGGCCGATCGCGCTCGCGAGCACGGTGAGGAACAGCGTGTTCAGCAGCCCCTCCTTCAGCAGCGTGGGGAGCGTGCTGCCGATGAGGTCGAGGTCGAAGAACGTGTCCCAGATTTGTTTCAGACCGTCCATGGCGCTGTCCTTTCAGGACCCGTCGGCGGCGGTGACGCCGGGGCGCTGCTGCATGCCAGGGTAGGCCTTGAGCATGTCCGACGGGATCGCGACGCCCTTGGGGTTCCACTTGTCGAACAGCTTCGTGTACGTGCCGTCGGCGATCACGGCCTTGAGCGCGTCGTCGAGCGCTTTCTTCAGCTCGGGCTTGTCCTTGGCCACGGGGAACGCGGTCATGCCGCTGGTGATCGCCGGCGAGGCCTGGTAGTCCGGGTGCTTCTCCAGGAGGTCGTTCGTGGTCGCGACGCCGGTGAACAGCCCGTCGACCTGGCCGGCCGTGAGCGCGTTGGAGCTGGCCGCGATGTTCGGGAACTCCTTGACCGTCACGGTCGGCACGCGCTTCTTCACGAGCGGGATCAGCTCGCTGCCGCGGGTGATCGCGATGGTCTTGCCGCCTGAGGCGTCCACAGTGGCCAGTGGCGCGCTCTTGCGGGAGATCAGCTGCGCCTGCCCGTAGTTCACCGCGGTGGTGAAGTCGGTGACCTCCTGGCGCGGCGGCGTGACGAGCGTGCCGAACGCGGCGGAGTCGTACTTGTGGTTGCGGATGTTGGGCAGCATGCTCGCGAAGTCGGTCGCCGTGTAGTCGGCGGTCAAGTTCATCTTCTGCGCCATCGCCTGAGTGAGCTCGATGAGGAAGCCGGCGGGCTTGCCGCCGTCGATGAACGACGTCGGCTTGTCGTCGGAGCGGAAGGCGAAGTGGACCTTGCCGGGCGTGGCGGTGCCGAGCGGGTTGGCGGCCTGGTCGTCGCTGCCACCGCAGGCGGTCAGCGTGAGGCCGGCCGCGAGCACGAGGGTGGCCACTCCGAGACGGCGTCGGGTCGGGGCGGTCATGGCGTCTCCTGGGGAATGCTGGTGAGGGTGGGGGCGGACTGGCGTTCCGGCAGGTCGAGGAACTCCTGCAGGAAGCCGCTGATGCGCTCGACGGTGGCTTCCACCAGCCGAGCACCGATCTCGACGGACGACTTGGTGGCGTCGCCGAGCGTGCCAGTCTTGCTCAGGTCGTGATAGGACTGTGGAAAGTGGATCCCCGGCCGCGAGCGGCTGAGCTTGCCCGCCTGGTCGAGGTCGTCGAAGGTGGAGCTGCCGGGGGTGAGCCGCTCGGGGAGCACGAGGTCCGGGTCGGCGAACATCGCCTGCGAGGTCTCGATTTCGCTGGAGTGGCCGCCGATGCGGCTTTCGGACAGCTTGGACACGAGGTCCGAGACCACGGGTGTGATCCCGCTCCACGCGATGTGCAGGTCGGGCAGGTCGGTGCGCAGCCGCGTGACGGCGACCTCGACCGTGGCGTTGTTGCCGCCGTGGCCGGTGAGCACGTAGACCTTGCGCCAGCCGTGGCGGTGCAGGCTGGTGACGAGTTCCACGATCACCTGCTGCAGCGTGATCGGCGACAGCGTGAGCGTGCCGGGGAAGGCCATGTGGTGCTCGGAGACCCCGACGGGGATCACCGGCGTCACCACGACCTTCGGTGAAAGGTGTTGCGCCACAAGGTCTGCGACGACTTCGGCCCGGGTGGTGTCGGTGCGCTGCGCGAGCCCGTGGCCGTGCTGCTCGGTGGCTCCGAGCGGCACGATCGCCACGGGGGCGTGCGGGCGCAGGTCGTCGATCTCGGGCCAGGTGAGGTCGGCGAGGCGGTGTGAACGTGGTGCGATCGGCATGGTGTCTTTCCCGGTCATTCGGCCCGCCCGAGCTGGCGGGCCACTTCGGTGCGGAGTTGTTCGAGGTGGTGGCGGGTGTGTTCCTCCGCGGCGGCCGCGTCGCCGGAGCGCACGGCGTCGAAGATGGCGAGGTGCTCCTCGTAGTCGCGCCGGCGGTCCTCGATGAGGGCACGCAGGGCTTTCTGCTCCCGGCCACGCGCGGCGAGCAGTGAATCGACGACCTCGAAGAGCACCTGGTTGCCCGAACCGCCGGCGAGCTCGCGGTGGAAGTTCAGGTGCGGCCGGTGGTCGGTCTTGTCGCGCTTGGCCGTGTCGAGCGCGAGCTCCAGGCGCTGCAGGCTTTCCTCGCTGCGGTTGAGGGCGGTCAGCGCCGCGATGCCGGGCTCGATCGTGAGCCTGGCGTCGACGAGCTGGAGGATCAGCTCGTCCTTCATCGGCGCGGAGTTCGGGTTCGGCATGAGCGTGCGGTGGATGCCGTCGCCCACGTAGATGCCCGAGCCGTGGCGCATGCGCACCGCGTCGGTGGTCTGCAGCCGGCGCAGCGCTTCCCGGATCGTCGGCGTGGTCACGGAAAACCGCTCGGCCAGCACGCGCACGGTCGGCAGGCTGTCGCCCGGCGCCAGTCGCTCGTCGGCGATCAGCTCCAGCAGCCCGTCCACGAGCTGTTCGGACAGCCCGTGTTTCGGGTGCGCTTCGGTCATCGGTGACTCCGTTCTGCGAGTGAATTGACTAAATCACTTGCTCAATTTGAAGTCAAGGATTTCGCGACGAACGTGCATAAGCGCAGGTCCGGAGGATGTGGGGTGATCTTCGGCGGTGCGGGCTACGCGGTGCCAGCGGTGGCGAGGCGGCGCGCGGCGACGTCTTTCGCGGTGCGCTCGAAGGCCTTCAGATCCGGCGTCGGGGTGCCCGCGGCGCGGCCCAGAACCAGCGTGGTGCCGGCCTGCCCGACGACCGGAACGGCCACCACGGCGTCGCCGATCCGGCTCGCGGCGCTCTCGCCGACGACCACCACGAGCTGGCCGAGCGCGACGCGGTCGACGATCTCGTCGAGTGACACCGGCGGGCACGTCGCGCGGTAGGCGTCGACCCGGCGCAGCTCCTCGATGGGGACGGCCGCGCGTGTCGCGAGCGGGTGGGACACGGGCAGGAGCGCGACCGGCGACTCGACGGCCAGCTCCGTGGTCGTGAGCCCGGTGGCGTCGGCGGACGCGCAGAGCAGGGCGATGTCGGCGGCTCCTTCGCGCAGCGCCTGGGTCTGGTCGGTGGTGAACAGCAGCTCGACCGGCGCGGCGGCGGGGCGATGCGCGTAGGCCTCGAGCAGGTCGGACAGCAGCCCCGCGCCGGTGCCGGAGCGGACGGCGACCACGAGCCGCGCCGGTCGGGCCGCGCGCTGGGCTCGCCGCACCGCGGTGTCCACAGCGGCCAGCGCCGCGCGGCTTTCGGCGAGGAAGACGTTGCCGGCTTCGGTGAGGGAGACGCGGCGGCTCGTGCGGTCGAACAGCCGCACGCCGATGCGCCGCTCGAGGCGGGCGATCGCGCGTGACAGCGGCGGCGCCGCGATGCCGAGCCGCTCGGCGGCGCGGGCGAAGTGCAGCTCCTCGGCCACCGCGACGAAGTAGGCCAGCTCGCGCGTCTCCAGGCGATCCATACCTCCAGGGTAATGATCGTCGCCCGGACCGTCATCGTTCCGCGGGTCACCTGGGGGTTCCCTGGAGCCGTTCCCCCAGAGAAAGGCCATTTCCGTGAGTGACGAACGCGCGGTCAGGAAGTCCTGGCCCGCTATGTCCGAGCGACCGACCGGCGAGACGGCGCCGCGCAGGGCGCACTGTTCACCGACGACGCCGAGGTCCGGATCCACGTCCGGACCGGGCCTGGCACATACGAGCCTGTCGGCGAACCGCTGATCGGCGGCGCTGGGGTGCGGTTTGCGGTGGAGCAGTTCATGCCGCCGCACCCCGAAGGCGGCACCGGGCACCACGTGACGTCGGACCATTTGATCGAGGTCGACGGCGAGCGCGCGCACCTGTCGGCGCAGTTCGTGGTGTTCGAGACGCTGCCCGAGCACGTTGTGCGGCCGATCGAGTCCGGCTACTACGACACCGACCTGCGCCGCGTCGGCGGCGAGTGGAAGATCTCGCGCCACGACGTGCTGAACGACTTCCTCCCGGCGGGGCTGCGGTCGTGAAAGCCGTGGTGCACCACCGGTTCGGTGGTCCGGAGGTGCTGGAGCTCGTCGAGCTGCCCGATCCGAAGATGAACCTCGACGGGGTGCTGGTGCGGGTGAAGGCGGCGGCCTTGAACCCCGCGGATCTCGGCCTGCAGGCGGGCGCGCTGGCCGAGGTCCAGGAGACGTACTTTCCCGCGGTGCCGGGGTGGGACGTCGCCGGCGTGGTGGAACGCGCAGGGCCGGCGGCGCCCGAGTTCTCGCCGGGCGACGAGGTGATCGGGTTCATCCGCGGCGAGGTCGCACACCGCAACGGCGGGTATGCGGAGAAGGTGGCCGTCGACGTGCGAACGTTGGTGCGCAAGCCTTCTCGGCTGTCGTGGGCCGAGGCGGCCGGGTTGCCGCTCGGTGGGCTGACGGCGTTGCAGGCGGTTCGGGCTCTCGGATTGTCCTCGGGTGAGACGTTGCTGGTGCACGCGGCCGCAGGTGGCGTGGGTTCGCTCGCGGTGCAGCTGGCGGTTTCGCGTGGGGTGCGGGTGATCGGGACGGCTTCGGAGGCCAATCACGAGTACCTGCGGTCACTGGGCGCGTTGCCGGTTTCTTATGGTTCCGGTCTTGCTTCGCGGGTTCGTGCGTTGGTTCCAGCTGGCGTCGACGCGGCGCTCGACACTGTCGGCCGGGGTGCACTTTCGTCCACTCCGGACTTGGCGGCTCCGGGCGTGCGGGTGGCGTCGATTGTGGAGTTTTCCTTCCCCGGAGCGGTTCCGGTGTTCGCGCGCCTCGACCAGCGGGACCTGCTGACGCTGGTCGAACTGGCCGAGGCGGGCACAGTCTCGGTGCGCGTGGCGCGGACTTTCCCGCTGGCACAGGCGGCTGACGCGCAGCGGTTGCTGGCGGAGGGTCATGTGCCGGGGAAGGTTGTGCTGGTGCCTTAGCTTGCGATGAGCTGTTCGGGGATCGTCCATAAGGGACTCCCGACTCCCGGCTTCGGGGTCGAGGGCTTCGGGTGCGACGCCGGAACGTGGCGGGGTGTTGTCGTGGGCCGGGTCGAATGGTTTGGCTTCGGTGCTTCGGTGCTTCGGTGCTTCGGTGCTTCGGTGTGGCTCGGGTGGGGCCATGATGCCGGCGTTGTTGACGAGGATGTGGAGGACGGCCCGGCGCCCGACGAGATCGATGCCGTCGAGCAGCTCGGCGGCGGTGGAGTCCCGTGTGAACGGGGTGGTGATGGGCATTGCTGGTTCCGGGGCTCCGGCGCGGGGTGCGGGAGCGGGCAGATCTGGTCGGTTCCCCTGACGCGTAACGGGTTCACCTACGTCACCGGACCGTGTGGACGGTGGAACAACACCGCGGGACACCGGCCGGCGGAGACGTTCTCGGTGGCGCTGGCCGACGTGCGCGGGTTGCGGATCCGGTTGGCGGCGCACCTGCACACGGGGTGAGCGATCACGTCCGGCGCTTGACCAGGAAAACCGCGTGCCGGATGTGGCCCTCGACCGGGCCGGGCTGGTCGGTCAACCGGTATCCGGCCCGCTCGTACATCGCGATGTTGCGCTTGCTCGCGGCGCCCGTGAAGAGCTCGAAGCGGGCCGCCGACGCGGGCGCCTGGCTCTCCACGTGCTCCAGCAGCCGCCGGCCCAGGCCGCGGCCGGCGAGGTCGGGCGCGACCATCAGGCGGCCGACCTCCCAGGCGCCGTCCTCGAGCCGCCCGCGCACGGAACCCACCAGGCGCGGGCCCTGCCGCAGCACCCACACCCGCCAGGTACGGATCCCCTCGCGGACCTCGTCGAGGGTCTCGTGCAGCGCGGGGATCTCCAGGGTGTTGTTGAGCAGGGCTTCCTGCACCCAGCAGCACCGTTGCAGCACGAGCAATTCGGCGGCGTCGTCGGCGGTCGCTTCGAGGAGGCTGAGGTCCACGATGCCTGTTTAGCGGTCGGGAGGCCGGCGGCGCAATCGAGTTCAGCCGGATTCGAGAAAGAAGCCTCTCCACGAACTGTTCTCGGGCAGGATGGGCGCCATGGGGCACAACGATTCCGACCGCACGGCCGTGGCAGCTCACCGAGACGAGGTAGAGCCGGCTTTGGTCCAGGCCATCGTCGAGCGGGCGCCGCAGGTGGCGGCCGCGGTTCCGGCGACGGCGGCGGCCGCGCTCGGCCGGTGGCGTGGAGGGCAGGAACACCGCGCACGGGCTGGAACCGCGGAACCCGATGTGATCCGCACGCTGCGGGAGCTGCCGGGCTGGCTGGTGGAACGTTTGCACGGGGCGTTGGAGCTCACCGTGCGCTCGTTGCCGCCCGTGGTGGGGGCCGCGGCGGGGCTGGGTGGCGGTGTCGCCGGGACGTTCGCCTTCGCGTCCTTGACCACCGAGGCCGAAGCGTTGCGCGAAGCCCGCTCCTTCGAAGCTCGTCGGCAGGGTGCGGCCGAGGTGATCGCCGGCCTGGTGTCGCGGCTGGTCGGGGAGGAGGCCATCGCGGGGTTGCTGGGTGCCGATGCGGTGGGAGACGAAGAGGCAGCCGCCGCGGCGCACGGGGCGGCGTATCTCGCGGTGGCCGTGGTGACGGCGGCCGCGGTGCTGGGTGACGCGGGGTGCGACAAGGTCGCGGCGCAGGTCGGGCTCGGGTTGGGCGTGGCGTCGGTTCTCCTGCGGCGCCGGAGCATGCCGGTGGTGTACGAGGAACCGGTACTTGCCAAGAAACGCGTCGAGTACCGGTTGCCGGCCTTCGGCTCCATGCAAGTGGCGGTGCGCGAGCACGTGTTCGCGCTGGCCGAGGGGCCGCTCCCCGAGCCTGGGGAATTCGCCGACAACGGGCTGGTCGAAGTCGTCGAAGGCGCGGTGCTCGTGCGGACCAGGCGGGAAGCCGGGGTACAGGAAGTCCGGATGCGGGTGCTCGCCGAACCGCCGGCGAAGATCGACACGCAGGGCTGGCACGAGGTCGTCGAGGTCAGCTGGCCGGCTCGCCTCGGCGACGCGACCTTCGTGGGACCGAAGCACTACAACCACCGCCGGATCGCGACGCCGCCGTGGCCGGGTGACTTGCGGGTGCGGGTGTTCGCGTACGGCCGCGACGATGTCGAGACCGAGTCCTACGAGCTGGTCGTCTGGGAAGCGCCGCCGGCGCCGACTGTGGTCCACGCGCGAGCCGACCGGCTGGGCCACCGGCTGCGCGGCGAGCCGGAGCCCGCGGTGGCCGACCTGCCCGAGGCGGCGTATCGGTGGATCTGCCAGAGCGCGCTGTCGGAGGCGGCCACGGTGACCGTTGTCGTCGGGTTGACGCTGCGGGAGGTGTTGCAGGCGTTCGGCGCGGACATCCAGGAGCCGGAACCGATCGAAGACCTGCTCGACTCCGACCTCGAGTTCGGCCCGTGGGTGACAGTGTCCGAAGTGGACGGATTCGTGCTGGCCGTCGAGGAGAACGGCGTTCGCGGCGCGCAGCGTGAGGTGCTGGCCGAACTGTCGCGAGGCGGTCGCGCCGCGAGCATGTTCTGGAACGTCAACGCCGTCACGCGGCTTTCCTTCGCTCGCGACGGCGAACTCCTCGCTTCGGACGAACTCGGCCGGCCGCTGGGCGCCGATCCGGAAGTGACCGCTGCCGTCGAGGGGCTGGACTTCGACGACTGGCGGGACCGTTATGCGAAGGGCCTGGTGGCCGTCGAGCGGTTCACCGGTCGGGGACTCACGGTGGACGACCTGGACGAGATCGAGGATGCCGGCATGGGTTATCCCTTGGCGGACCGGTGACGGCCGGACGGGTCACGCCGCCGGGGTGAGGCGACACTGGAGGCCATGAACTTCGAAGCACTCCGTGCCTTCGTCGCGGTCGCGGAGGAGGGGCAGTTCCGGCTGGCGGCCGGGCGGCTGGGGATCAGCCAGCAGGCCGTGTCGAAGCGGGTGGCGGGGCTCGAGGGCGAGCTGGGTGTCGCGCTGTTCGAGCGGGTCGCGGCGGGGGCGTCGCTGACGGTGGACGGGCGGACGTTCCTGCCGCGCGCGAAGGCGGTGCTGAGCGCGGTCGCCGACGCGGTGGAGTCGGTGCAGCGGGAGACGCGGCCGTTGCGCGTGGACGTGCTGGGGCGGCGGCTGGCGGCCGCCGAGCTGTTCCGGGAGTTCCACCGCGAGCACCGCGAGGTGCCGATGGAGATGCTCACTTCCAGCGGCGCGGCCGAGACGTTGCGGGAGCTGCGCGCGGGCGCGGTCGATGCCGGGTTCACGTACCTGCGCGAGCCGCCGGACGGGCTGAAGCACGTGTACGCGTACCTAGAGCCGTTGCAGATCGTGGTCGGGCCGGGGCATCCGCTGGCCGGGCGGCGGGAGGTGCGCCTGGCCGAGGTCGCCGAGCATCGCGCGTGGGTGCCCGGCATCCGGCGCGGCAGTGAGTGGGAGGGCTTCTACGCGGAGCTGTCGGCGGAGTTCGGCGTGGACGTCGACCCGGACGGGCCGAACTTCGGGCTCGAAGCGCTGCTCGACACGCTGGCGGAGTCGCGCACCCTGTTCACGTTCGTCGGCGAGAAGATCCGCGTCGCGTGGCCCGAGCGGCACGATCTGCAGCGCATTCCAGTGGTCGATCCGGTGCCGTGTTACCCGTGGTCACTGGTGTGGCGCCCGGGGACCGGTCATCGTGGGCTGGCCGAGCTGGTGGCGTTCGTGCGGCAGGGGTGGGCGAGTCCGGCCGGCGCGAGCTGGGTGCCGGAGCACGTGCGCCGCGAGCTGGTCAGGGGGGCGCGATCATCGTGAAGCCGGTGCCGAACGGATCCGTCACGGTCGCCATCCGCCCGTACGGCGTCCCCGCCACTGAAGCGACTGTGCCGCCTGCGTCGCGAACCTTGGTGGCCGAGGTGTCGGCGTCGGCGACTTCGAAGGTGGTGGCCCAGGCCGAGGCCGGGGCGTCGCGGAGGTTGAAAATGCCGCCGACCTCGTGGCCGTCGGGGCGGCGCAGGAAGGTGAAGTCGGCCTCGGGCAGGTCGTCGTTGCCGTCGAGCGTGAAGCCGAAGACGGTGCAGTAGAACTTGCGCGCGTCGGCCGCGGCGGGGGTGACGAGATCGTTGCGCACCAGGGTGTCGGGCTCGTTGACCAGGCGGGCGCCGGGGAACGCGTGGCCCTCCCACAGACCGAAGAGGGCGCCGGACGGGTCCACGGCGAGGGTGGCGCGGCCGCGATCCCCGACGTCGTGCGGTTCGCGCCGCAGCGTTCCGCCGGCCGCGGCGACGGCTTCGGCGGTGCCGGCGCAGTCGTCCGTCGCGAGGTGGACCTGCCAGCCGGGTGTGGGGTCGGCCGCGTGGTGCAGGCCGGCGACGGGGAGGCCGCGCACGAGGCAATCGCCGCCGTCGAAGTCCCAGCCGAAGACGGCGCCGTAGAAGGCCCGCGCGCGGTCGAGGTCGGGCACGGCCAGGTCGATCCAGGTCGACGTGCCGAGCGGCTGATTGGTCTCGACGGGGCTCATCGGAATCCTTTCGACGTCGTGGTGTCCGAACGGTAGAACCCCATCCGGCCAGTTTCCGGCCTGATTTGCCCGGTTCGCGGCTAGCCTGTCGTCCTCGAAGCGGAAGGAGTCCCCTCATGGCAGAGCTGGTGCGCACCGACAGCGGGGTCGACCTCGTGTTGCGCCGCACGTTCGCGACGTCGCCCGAAGAAGTGTGGGCTGACGTGACGCAGCCGCACCGCACGGCGCTGTGGTTCGGACCGTGGGAAGGCGAAGGCGCACCCGGGAAAACGGTCCGCGTGCGGATGGTGTTCGAGGAGGGCAAGCCGTGGATCGACATGCGCGTCGACGCGTGTGAGGCACCGCGGCGGCTGGCGTTGCTGGGCATGGAGGACGCCGGCGGGTGGCCGATGGAGCTGCTCGTGTCCGAAGTGGAGGACGGGACGGAGCTGCGCCTGGTGCACCACCTGACGAGCACCGACGGCATCGGCGAGATCGGGCCCGGCTGGGAGTACTACCTCGACCTGCTGGTCGCCGCGCGCGACGACACCGCCCGCCCGTCGTTCGACGACTACTACCCGGCGCTGAAGGAGTCGTTCGAGGCGCTGCGGGAATAACGCTGCGGGAATAATTTCGGGGCGGGCGGACTCAGATGGTGGGGACGGGTGGCAGATCGCCGGGCCGCCGTCGCACTCTGGAATGTCGCTCAGTCTAGGAAATGGCAGGCAGGATGAGCTCGTCGCCGCTCGACAACCCGGTGTGGGCAGCGCTGACCGGACCGCACGCGCACTTGGCCGAGCAGAAGGGCCAGGTCCTGCGCTACCCAGCGGACGTCGCGCCGTTCGTGGCCCTGCCGGATCAGCCGGACGAGCACGTCTGGCGTGACGTCGGCGACCTCGCCGGGCCCGGAGCCACGG
Source organism: Amycolatopsis sp. NPDC051372 (assembly GCF_040682095.1). Classification (NCBI taxonomy): domain Bacteria; kingdom Bacillati; phylum Actinomycetota; class Actinomycetes; order Pseudonocardiales; family Pseudonocardiaceae; genus Amycolatopsis; species Amycolatopsis sp. NPDC051372. The sequence goes on along the minus strand of NZ_JBFBAF010000020.1, from coordinate 124,538 downwards.
CCGTGATCGCCGGCGCGACGGGTCCCGCGCCCGCGGGCTGGACCGTGCTCGGGGAAACGCCGGGCGTGCAGCTCGAGGGCACCGGCCTGACGGTGGCGCCCGACGCGGAAGCCGTCCGCCTCACCGAGGCCGACGTGCCCGAGATGCTCGACCTCGTCGCCCGCACGCAGCCCGGCCCGTTCCTGCCGCGCACCATCTCACTGGGCACCTACCTGGGCATCCGCCGCGACGGCGCCCTCATCGCGATCGCCGGCGAACGCTTCCACCCGCCGGGCTGGACGGAGATCAGCGCGGTCTGCACCGACCCGGCGTTCCGCGGCCAGGGCTTGGCGGCGCGGCTGATCCGCGCGGTCGCGGCGGGCATTCGTGAGCGCGGGGAGCTGCCGTTCCTGCACGCCGCCGCGTCGAACGTCGGCGCGATCCGGCTGTACGAGCACCTGGGCTTCCGGCTGAACCGGACGTTGGTGTTCCTCGCGGTGCAGGTGCCCGAAGCGGACAAGCGCTAGTTTCCGGCGACTGGCGAGAATCCGGTGGAACACGGCGATCCAGCCGGTTCCGGGCGGTGAAACGCGAGGGCTAGCGTCAGCGCCGTGAGCAAAGTCTTCCTGTCTATCCACGTGCTGGCGGCGATCCTCGCCATCGGGCCCGTGGCCGTGGCCGCCAGTATGTTCCCCGCCGCGCTGAAGCGGGGTGATCGCTCGACGTTGGCGTTGCTGCACCGCATCTGCCGTGTGTACGCGTGGGTGTCGATCGCCGTGCCGGTGTTCGGCTTCGCCGTCGCCGGGACGATGAAGGTGACGGGCCAGACGTGGGTCCTCGTCTCGATCGCGCTGACGGCGGTGGCCGCGGTCGTGCTGCTGGTGTTCGTGCTGCCGGGTCAGCGGGCCGCGTTGGCGGGGCCCTCGGGCGACGGTGCGGTGCCGGCCGAGTCTGCTGAGTCTTCGGTGGCGACCGCGCTGGACACCCGCGTCGCCGGGCGGCTGGCCATGACGACGGGGGTGTTCAACCTGCTGTGGGCCGTGGTCACGGTGCTGATGATCGTGCGGCCGGGTTCGTCTACCGGGGTGTGAGGCACCCCAGGACGTCGGCGAGGTCCGCGGCACGCACCAACGGGCCGACGTGACTGGCGTCCAGCGAGCGGACGTCGAACGGGTAGGCCGGCGTGAGCGCGTCGGCCTCCTCGATGAACCGGTCCTGCAACGCGAGCGGCATGCTTTCGTCGCGGGTGAGCCGCACGTAGGTGTGGGGCACCCGGCCCCACGTGGCGGCGTCGGCTCGGTCGTTGCCGGCGTCGAGGGACTCGTCCGGGTCCATGCCGGCGAGGAACGACAGCAGCTCGGCGTCGGTCCCGTCGGCGAGCATCGCCTGTTTCAGGGCGGCGAGGTGGGCGGGGTCGGCGGACCGCCAATTCATGCGGATCACGCCGAGCTGTGCGGGATCGCCGACCATGACCTTCGCCGCTTCGTCCAGCGCGGCCGACGAGTACGCCGGGTTCCGCAGGTAGCCGGCGGGGGTGTCGTCCACGCAGCACCAGGCCGACACATAGACGGTCCGGTCCAGCAGCTCCGGCACGGCGTTGGCGACGCTCGTGACGGTGAGCCCGCCGCGGCTGTGCCCGACGAGGATCACGGGACCGTGGTCGTGCGCCCGCCGCACGACGTCCGTCACCGCCGCCACCACGTCGGCGTGGGTGACCCCCGCGAGTGGTGACGGCTCGGTGGCGAACGTCGCCAGGTCCTGTGCCTGGTACGCCGCCGAGAACCCAGCCGTGCCGTGGCCGGGCAGGTCGACCGCGAGCGAGCGGTGGCCGCGCAGCGCGAGCTCGCGCTGCAGCGCGGAGAAGCAGCGGCTGGTGGCGTTGGAACCGTGGACGAGGACGAAGGTGGGCGCCATCTCGGCGATTCTGCCCGAATCGGTCAGGTCGCCGTAGCGGTTTTGCTCTGTCCGCGGAGGATTTCAGGCCGCGGCGATGCTCCCTCCGCCGTCGACGCGCAGGATCTGGCCGGTGATGAACCCCGCGTCCTCGGAGAGCAGGAAGCAGATGGCGTGGGCGATCTCCGCCGGACGCCCGAGCCGGCCGACCGGCAGCTTCTCCAGGAACCGGGCTTCGCCTTCGGACCCGGCGGGCGTGCCACGACGGAACAGTTCGGTCTCCGTCGGCCCGGGCGCGACGGCGTTCACAGTGACACCGCTCTGCCCGAGCTCCGCGGCCCAGATGGCGGTGGCGGTTTCGAGCGCCGCCTTCGAGCCCGCGTACGTGGTGCGAAGCGGGGTACCGAGCGTGACCATGCTGGTGACGTTGACGATCCGGCCCCGGCCGGCAGCGAGCATTCCGGGCAGCACAGCCTGGGTCACCTGCACCGCAGTGCGGAAGTTCAGGTCGTAGGCGTGGGCGACGTCGTCGAGGTCGATCGACCCGAGCGGCGCCAGCTTGGCGAAGCCGACGTTGTTCACCACCGCGTCGACGGGACCTTCCGCGAGGACCTTGTCGAGCGTCGCGGCGGTGGCGTCGCGGTCGCCGAGGTCGACGGCGTGGAAGCTGCCGGGGAACTCGGCCGGCGCGGTGCGCGCCAGGCCGATCGGGTGGTGGCCCTCGGCGGCCAGCCGGTCGACGACCGTCCGGCCGATGCCCTTGGACGCCCCGGTGATCAGCACTCGCATGACTGGTGACTCCTCTTGTGTTACTCGGTTGCACCATGACGGTAATGTTCTGGATGAGCCGTGGGAAATGTCCTTCGCGTTATGGCGGCATGCCGCGGCGAACATGGCTGGAGGTCCTCGTGACGACGATGCAGCAGCTCAAGGTGCTCCTGGCCGTGGCCGACCACGGCGGCTTCACGGCCGCGGGCGAGCGGCTCGGCATGGCGCAGCCCGCGGTGAGCCGCTCGGTCGCCGCGCTGGAAGCCGAGCTCGGCGCACCGCTGCTCACCCGCCAGCGCACGGGCGTCACCCTCACCGAAGCCGGCGAACGCGCCGTCCGGCGAGCGCGCGAGGCCGTGCGGCAGGTCGATCTGCTGCGCGCGGAGGTCGCCGAGGTAGCCGGGCAGATCACCGGGACGCTGCGGATCGCCAGCCTGCCCACCGCCACGGGGACCCGGCTGCCGGCCGAGCTGCGGGCGTTCACCGAACGCCACCCGCTCGTCGCGGTGCGGCTGATCGAGGGCAGCGACCAGGAGGTGCGGGACTGGCTCGACCTGGGTGTCGCCGACGCCGCCGTGGTCACGCTGCCCGCGCCCGGCCTGCGGACGGTGCTGCTCGACAGCCACGAGATGTGCGCCGTGCTGCCCGCCGGTCATCGGCTGGCGGGGCGCGAGGCCGTGTCCTACGCGGATCTCGCCGAGGAGCCGTTCGTCCGCCCGACCGGCGGCTGTGCGCAGGTGTTCGCGGCGGCCGCGGAGCAAGCCGGGGTTCACCTGGAGGCGACGTTCGAGGCCCGCGAGATGTCGGCCGTGCTGGAGATGGTGCGGGCGCGGCTGGGCGTGAGCATCCTGCCGTCGGTCGGCGTGCCGCGTCTTGACGGCACCGTGCTGCGGCCCTTGGTGCCGCGCACGCCGCGGACCGTCGCTGTCGCCGTGAGCGCGAGCGCGTCGCCGGCCGCGCGGGCGTTCCTGGAGCAGCTCCAATCCGGAGCCGATCAGGGTTGAGGTCCACTGTGGAGGGTCTCCGTTCAGGCCGCCTTTAGGGGCGCTTAGGGGTCGTTGGGCGGCTTCCGGGCGGGCTCGCTTGGTGCGTCGGGGACCCGGTCGGCGTGACCTCGTCCCGCTGTGACAGACGGAAAGGCGGGCCGCCCGCGCGGACCACGCCTCCTTTCGACGGTTCCACGCGGCGCCGAAGGCTCAGGCGCGGACGGGGAACTCGTGGTGTTGGCTGCGATACATGTGTCGGCCGAACCGGCGGCCGAGGTCCGGGTGCCGCGGCCACACCGGCCGGCGCGTGCCGGCGACGAGCTGGCAAGGGATGGGCTGAGAGCCGCATCTGTGCCACGAGTTCCTGACGCGGGTACGGCTCCTTGCGGTACGGCGGACGGGTATCTGCGCACCAGACCAGCAACCTGACGCGAACACACTGCGCGACGGTCGGGCGGTGGGGCTGTCTTCTGCGATCTGGACGGCTGAACGCTCACGATGGTCCGCCCGAGGCGCACGGCATCGCGATCTTGCGAGGGTCCACCCCAACCGCTTCGCGGATCAGGAGAAGGTGACAACGCAAGTTTGCGGCTCAGCGCACGAAAAACAGCACCGAGCCGCACCTGTCTTCGCGCGCGTGTCGAAGCGAGGTGTGCTCTCCACAGGGTGGCGAGCACCGTCCACAATGGTCGATATCCGGACTGGGCCGGCAGGCGAAAGCTCCATATCTCCAGGCTACCGACCCCGCTCGAACATCCGCACGATATCGATAGGGTGAATCAAGAGCGCACGACGGACTGTCCAAATAGGTCAGCGCCGCGCGATCCGGCGGTTCTCGTCGCGGCCGGCTTCCAGGCCCGGCTTCGCGAACGATGTCGCTGAGGTGGTTCTCCACCGTGGGCTCGAGGCAAGTCGCGGTGAGGGAGAGAACGCGTGGCGAAGTACGTGATCGGGCCGGAGGTCGCGCTGCGGCCGGCCGAGGAGCAGGCCGTGGTGGGGCACCGGTTGCTGGCGCCCACGCTGATCCGTTGGCCGCGTTGTCCGCGCTCTACGCGCAGGCGCGCTGGGGCGAGCTGACGAAGAAGGACGCGGCCGTGCGGCTCGATCGCGTGAGGGCGTTGAAGATCCGGCTGCTCGGTGACCGGGTGCTGCAGGCGATCGCGTGGCAGGTCGCCGAGGAGCTCGGCTGGGCGGACACGTACGTCGCCGCATACGTGGCGTTGACGCGGTTGCACGGCGACGCGTTCGTGACGCTCGACGAGCAGCTCGCGCGCGACCTCGACGGGGTCGTACCGGTAGCGGGGTTCGCAGCACTGAGCTGAAGCCCGTCTTGAATGGCCTGGTCGTGGCCGCGGGAAGCGGCGCCGTGGCCCGGAACACTCTTCGGCCGAGTGCGCGGACTATGACGCGAAGATCGAATAACGCGGAAAGTGCCCGCTTGAATTCGCACAGCAATTTCGATCAGGACGGCCACCCGGAATGGACCGGGTGGCCGTCCGCTTTTCCCGGCCGCCGGTGATCGTCGAAGATGGCGGCATGTCACGACGTGAGCTCGTGGTGCTCGGGTCGGCGAGCCAGACGCCGACCCGGCACCGCAACCACAACGGGTACCTCCTGCGGTTCGACACCGACGGCGTGCTGTTCGACCCGGGGGAGGGCACGCAGCGGCAGATGACCCACGCCGGCGTGGCCGCCGCGGAGCTCACGCGCATCTGCATCACCCACTTCCACGGCGACCACAGCCTCGGCCTCTCCGCCGTGCTGCAGCGGCTGTCGCTCGACGCCGTGCCGCGGCCCGTGCGCTGTCACTACCCGGCCTCCGGCCAGGCGTTTTTCGAGCGCCTGCGCTATTCCACCGTCTACCACGAGCGCGCCGAGGTCGTCCCGCGGCCGGTGCTCGCCGACGGCTGGACCGACGGCCCGATGTCCGCCCACGTCCTCGACCACCGCATCGACTGCTTCGGCTACCGCTACACCGAACCGGACGGCATCCGCATGCTCCCCGACCGCCTCGCCGCCGCAGGCGTCCGAGGTCCGGACATCAGCCGGCTGCAGCGAGAGGGCTCGTTGGAGCTCGACGGCCGCACTGTTCACCTCGCCGACGTCAGCGAGCCGAAGCCAGGACAGGTTGTGGCGTTCGTCATGGACACGCGCCCGTGCGCGGGAGCCCTGGACTGCGCGCGCGACGCGGACCTGCTGGTCGCAGAGTCGACCTTCCGCGCCGCCGACGCCGACATCGCCACCCGCTACGGCCACCTCACCAGCACCGACGCCGGCCGGCTCGCCGCGGCCGCGGGCGTGCGAAAGCTCGTGCTGACCCACTTCTCGCAGCGCTACCCCTATTCGGAGGCCGACGCGTTCGGGGAGGAAGCGGCGGAGGTCTTCGACGGGGAGATCCACGTGGCGCGCGACTTCGACGTGATCCCGCTGCCCCGCCGGCGCTGACGGCTCGCCGGCCGTGACCTGGGCCGTCGGCGTGTCGGTGCCCGGGGTGGGCGGGGCGCGCCGGCGGTCGTGCCAGACTTCCGGGCGATGTACACGCCCTCCGATCTCGCCGATCTGCTCGAGTGCGAGCACCGGAGCGTCCTCACGCAGGCGCTGGCGGCGGGACTGCCCGGCGCGCCGAGGCCCGGCTCAGGACCTGACCAGCTGGCCGTGAAGCACGGGCGCGCGCACGAGGAGGCGACGCTCGGGCGGCTGCGGGCCGAACACAAGGTCGTGGAGATCGAGGAGCGGGATCCGGTCGTCGCGGCGAAGGCGACGGAGGAGGCGCTGCGCGCGGGCGCGCCCGTGGTCTACCAGGCCGTGTTCCACGACGACGAGTTCACCGGCCGCGCCGATTTCCTGCTGCGCGACGACGAAGGCCGCTACGAGGTCTACGACACCAAGCTCGCCCGGCACGCCAAGCCGTCCGCGGTGGTCCAGCTGACCGCGTACGCCGATGCGTTGCGCCGAGCCGGGTGGCCGGCTGGTCCGGACATGCACCTGCTGCTGGGCGACGGCACGACGCGCACCCTGCGCGTCGACGACTTCCTCCCGCTGCTCGACCGCCTGCGCTCGCGGCTGCGCGACCGCCCGGCCCGGCTGCCGCTGCAGCTGTGGGCCGACGAACGGCCGGCGTGCGGCGCGTGCCGCTTCGCGCAGCACTGTTCGACGGCGCGGGAGGCGGACCGCGACCTGTCGCTCGTCGCAGGCATGCGCGGAGACCAGCGGCGCAAGCTCGTGACGGCCGGGCTCGCCACGATCGACAAGCTCGCCGCCGCCGGGCCGGACGACCGGCCGCGCGACATGTCCGAGACCACCTACACCACGCTGCGCGCGCAGGCCGCGATCCAGGTGCGCCAGGACGAGACGGGCGAGCTCGCCTACGAGGTGATCGACCCCGCCGCGCTCGCCCAGCTGCCGCCGCCGAGCCCGGGCGACGTCTTTTTCGACATGGAAGGCGACCCGTACGCGTTGGCGGGCACCGGGCTCGAGTACCTGTTCGGTGCGGTGACGGCCGACCCGGACACCCCCGACGGCACCGGCGGTCAGCGGTTCACCCCGTTCTGGGCCCACTCTCGGGCGCAGGAGAAGCGCGCGTTCGAGGAGTTCGTGGACTTCGCCACCGCGCGGCTGGCCGAACACCCTGGCGCGCACGTGTACCACTACGCGCCCTACGAGGTCACCGCCATCAAGCGTCTTGCCGCCGTGCACGGCACGCGCGAGGAAGCAGTGGACGAGCTGTTGCGCAACGGCGCGCTCGTGGACCTGTATGCGGTGGTGCGCAAGGCGTTGCGGGTCGGGCAGCGGTCGTACTCGATCAAGTACCTCGAGCCGCTCTACATGCCCTCCGCCCGCGACGGCGATGTGAAGACGGCCGCGTCCAGCATCGAGGCGTACGAGGACTACCTCACGCTCACGGCGGCCGGCGAGCCGGAGCGGGCCGACGAAGTGCTGCGCGGCATCGGTGAGTACAACGAGTACGACTGCGTGTCCACCCTGCGGCTGCTGGAGTTCCTGCACCGGGTGCGCGTGGACGAGGGCATCGAGCTCGTCGAGCCGGAGCCTGAGTCCGATGTGGACGCTCTGCTGCGGGAGACCGAGGAAGACGTCGCGGCGCAACGGCGGGCGGAGCGCGCGGCCGCGATGGCGGCGCTCGTCGACCCGTTGCTCGACGGCCTGCCCGACGGCCCGGCGGAGTTCACCCCGGACGACCACGCCCGTGCGCTGCTCGCCGCCTCCGTGGGCTACCACCGGCGTGAGACGAACCCAGCGTGGTGGGAGTTCTTCCGCCAGCTGGCGGCGCCGCTCGGTGACCTGGAGATCGACACGACGTGCGCGGTGCCCGTTTCGGTGTCCGTCGGCGAGTGGGTGCCGCCGTCCGGCCGGCTGCGCACGGCGAAGCGGACGCTCGTCGTGGCGTGCGACCCGGACCGGCCGCACCCGTTCGCACCGGGCGACGACGTGCGCCTGCGCTACGGCGCCGAAGCGCGCGACGCGAAGGTGGTGGCTTCCTCGGCCGTCGAGCTGACGCTGGAGGAGAGCAGCGCGCCCGACGCGACGTCGAACGATCGCCCGGCCGCGGTGCTGCCCGGCAGCCCGGTGCGGCCGTCGCCGAAGGACGAGGCCGTGGCCGATCTCGCCCGGCTCGTCGGGGAAACCCTGCCGGTGCTGCCGAAGCACCCTGGTGTGGACCTCCTGCGCCGCACGGCGCCCCGGTTGCGGACCGGCGGCGCGTTGCCGGCCGCGGGTGAGGACCTGGTCGCGACGGTGATCGAGGCCGTCGACGCGCTCGACGGTTCCGTGCTCGCCGTGCAAGGCCCGCCGGGCGCCGGGAAGACGTACCTGGCGGGCAAGCTGATCGCGCACCTCGTGCGGTCGGGCCGGACGGTCGGGGTCACGTCCAACAGCCACAAGGCCGTGGAGAACGTGCTTTCCGCCGCGCTGGACAACGATCCTTCGCTGGCGTGCGCCAAACGCGCGAAGCGGACGCCGGACCCCTCGGTGCCGTGGGAACAGCCGAAGAACAACAACGCTCTGGTGCGCTGGCGCGAGGAACACGACACCGGGCACCTGGTGGGTGGCACAGCGTGGACGTTCGCCAACGCGGCTGTGCGCGCGGAGCCGTTCGACGTGCTCGTGATCGACGAGGCCGGCCAGTTCGCGCTGGCCGACGCACTGGCCGTGTCGACGTGCGCGAAGAACGTGGTGCTGCTGGGTGATCCGCAGCAGTTGCCGCAGGTGGTGCAGGGCACGCACCCGGCGGGCGCGGAGGCCTCGGCGCTGGGGCACCTGATCGGCGACGCCGACATCATGCCGGCGCACTTGGGCTACTTCCTCGACCAGACGCGCCGCATGCACCCGGCGGTGTGCGCGCCGGTGTCGCGGCTGTCGTACGCGGGGTTGCTGCACTCGCACCCGTCGGCGTCGCGCTCGGTCGACGGGTTCGCGTCGGGGCTGTACCTGGCGTCGGTGGAGCACCGGGGGAACACGACGCGTTCGGTCGAGGAGGCGGCCGAGGTCGTCTCGGTGATCTCGGCGCTGCACGGGCGCACGTGGGAGGGCCGTCCGCTGTCGGACGCCGACTTCCTCGTGGTGGCGCCTTACAACCTGCAGGCCCGCGTGGTCACGCGTGCGCTGGCCGACGCCGGCTTCGGCGACGTCCGCGTGGGCACGGTCGACCGGTTCCAGGGCCAGGAGGCGCCGGTGGTGGTGACGACGATGACGTCGTCCTCGGCCGTCGACCTCCCGCGCGGCCTCGACTTCCTGCTCTCGCGCAACCGGCTGAACGTCGCGCTGTCGCGGGCGCAGTCGGTGGCGGTGCTGGTGTGTTCGCCGCATCTGCTGGAGGCCGACATCCGCACGGTCGATCAGATGCGGCTGGTGTCGGGGATGCTCGGGCTGCTGCAGGACGCACTGCCCTGGCCCGGCTCCGGATAAGGGCGTGCCCCCGGTCCCGTCGCTGCGGAGGGGGAGTTCGCGCGGGCCGGGAGCGGGGGCACTGGTTCCCGCCTCGGGCGCCGCGCCGATGGGGGGATCGGCGGGTGCGGGCGGGAGCTTTCTCTTCGGGTGGCTTGCGTCGGCACGGGGGGTCGCCTCTCGGCGAGTGGCGCGACCCGGCGTCTTGCGACGGCCCGGGAAGGCAGTAGGTGAGGCCCGGGGACACCCGCCGTACCGACACTCTGTACAACGCCTGGGCGGGGCCGGTGTTCCGGATTTCCCTTGTGACGCAGGTCGCTCAGGTGATTTTCATGATCCTGATTTCATGATCCACTGTGGACGTTTGGATGCCCCCGCTCCCGCCGCGGCAGTGGGTCCGGCGACAGGAGCAGGAGCACATGAGCCCGCCCCGCGCTGCCTCGGGGCAACTGCGGCGCAGCGGGGTGGGGTGGTCTGAGGAGTTGGTCGAGGCCGGTGCGGGGGTCGCCTCTCGGCGGTTGGCGCGACCCGGCGTCTTGCGACGGTCCGGGAAGGCAGTGGGTGGAGCCCGGGGACACCACCGCACCGGCAAAGTTAGTAACTGCTGCCGACGTGAAGGTATTCCCGATGATCCACAATGGAGGGTGCTGAGGGTGCTCCCGCTCCCGGCTCCGCCGGCTGGGGGCCCGGCGAGCGAGAGCAGGAGCACTGGCGCCCGCCCCGCGCCGCGTTGGGGGAGCGCGAGGCAACGGGGCGGGTGGTCTTACGCCGGCACGGGGGTCGCCTCTCGGCGAGTGACGCCAACCCGGGGCCGGCGAACCGGCTGTCCGGGAAGGTGAGTTGTGGAGCCCGGGGACCCCTCCGTACCGACAGTCAGTACAACGCAGGTGACCACCGAATGTTCCAGGGCCCGCGAGTGACGTGGATCGCGACCGTTCGGGTGATCGCTCGGCCTCGTACCGAGCTACCGGCGTCGCCACGCGGGGCGGGAGCCGTCGGTCGGTCAGCTGCGCCTGCCGGCCGATGAGGGGTGGCCGAATGCGGAAGTCACGGCGGCAGAGGGGAAACGAGCGTCGGCGGACCTTCGCCAGGCGGTGCGCCAGGTGATCCCCGTCGGCGAAGGGTGCTCAGGCGCCACGCGGCTCGGCACCATCGACGCACGGACGGCCCGCGTCGCAGTCGGCAGCGGGCGGGCGCACCGCGCGTGGTCCAGACCGCGGCCGGCAGGTGGCTCACCTTGCTGCCGAAGGCCGGCGACCGCGTGTCGCAAGAGCTCTCCTCCCGGGGCGAGTGAGGGTGGTTGTTTTTGTGGCCCCCTGGGCGCGGAAGGGGGACTACCAGGGGGCCTGGCCCGCCGCCCGGTCGGGGGAATGTCGAGGCTGAGCGGGTTGTCGGTGACACTAGCGGTAGAAGTCGATCTAGGATCAGTCCACGAAACGGTGAATCGATCATGGTGAACACTTACTCCTGGTGATCATGTGTGGTGAGGCGGTTTCGGGCCCCTTCGGGTGCGCCGAACCACGTCGTGAGAGCTTGGCGACGGGCGATCGAGTCAGCTGGTGGGCCGAGCGAGGCTTACGTCGGCATGGCGGTTGGGAGCGGGTCGGCGTCGAGTCCATCGGGCCAGTTCCGGCGAGGCGGATGGCGTGCGCGTCGGGCTGCCCGCCTCGGTTCTGGTGACGTGCGTCAGCTTGGCTCGGGTGCGCGAACCACGTCGTGAGGGCCTCGCGGAGGCCGGCCGGATCGGCGGCTGCGTCGAGAGGCGCGGCCCACGCGATGTGCGCGTCCGGGCGGAGGAGGAGGGCGTCGGCCGGGCGGAGGTGGGTCTTGGCGGTGTGGAGGGCAACGCGGGGAGCCCAGGGTTCGGCAACCGCGCGGAGTTCCGGGCGGTCGGCGAGGTCGACGAACACCGGCCGGCCCGGGCGCACCAGCGAGGCGAGAGACGACGGGCCGTGGTCGGTGGACAGGGGGAAGTCGCGGGCGAAGGTGCCGGCCAGGGGGTGGTCCGAACCGGGCGCCGGGTAGCGCAGGTCTGTGCCGCCGATGGTGGCGGCGAGGCGGCGCAACGGTTGTTCGTCAGTGAGGAGCTCCTGGAACAGCGTGCGAAGCGCGTCGGCGGCGGGGTCGTGGCCGCGGCGCAGGGCGGCCTGTGCGCTGGTCTGCAGGAGGGCGCGGGAGCCGGCGTAGTGGCGTTCGGCGTGGTAGCTGTCGAGCAGGCCGGGCGGCGCCCAACCTTGCACGGCCGCGGCGAGTTTCCACGCCAGGTTGACCGAGTCGAGCATGCCGAGGTTGAGCGACGCCCCCGAGGAAGCAAGCAGGTGCGCCGCGTCGCCGGCCACGAAGACGCGCCCAACCCGATACCGGGCGACCTGCCGGCCCTGCCACTGGTAGCGCGACAGGCGGCGCACCTCACCGAGGGGCAGCGAACCGCCGAGTACGCGACGGATGCTGGCTTGGAACTCGGCCTCGGTCATCGGGCTGAGGTCGTCGTACTCGGTCGCTTCCTCCTCGACGGTGTTGATCAGCAGAACCTCCGGCCCGATCGCGCCCAACGCGAAGACCCCGCCGTCGGTCCGCGTGAAACCCTGGCGCAGCAATCCCAGTCCGGGTACGTCCAGGTCACCGTTCTCCAGCCGGCTCACCGAATCCGGCACCGTCGCCTCGACGAGCCGGTTCACCTCCGGGTACGTCGTGCCCGGGAACGGCAGGCCCAGCAACTCGCGGACGCGGCTGCGGCCGCCGTCGCACCCCACGACGTAGCGAGCAGTGACCCGGTACGGCCCGTCGGGGCCACGCACGTCCACTGCCACCGCGGCGTCTTCGCGAAGGCCGACAACTTCGTGCCCCTCCCGCAGCTGCACCCCGAGCTCCGCCGCGTACTCGGCGAGCGTGCGTTCGAGCACCGGCTGCGGGATGCCCAGCGCGTGGTACGCCGGCTCGGCCAGGTGCGAGAGGCCCAGCTCCATCCCGCCGAACGGCAGCGACGGCGCCGCGTGCACCGGGGAAGCGGCAGCTTCGAGCCGCTCCAGCACCCCGCGGTAGCGCAGCAGCTCCACGATTCGGCCGCCGACACCGTTGGCCCGCGGTACTTCCCGGCGTCGCGGCTGGCGCTCCAGCACCAGCGGCCGCACCCCGGCCAGGCGCAGCTCGGCGGCCAGGACCAGGCCGGCCGCACCGGCACCCACGATGATCACGTCGTGCACTTCGTACCCCCATTTCGCTGACAGCCGCCGATTCTGCGGCACGACGGGGGTCTTGCGGCAAGCCCTGGGGTGCGCTATAGCTTGAGAGTGGGAGACGTCCAGTGTGGACGGATCCCTCACGCCACCCGGACCTCGACGCCGGCTTGGCGAAACCGTTCCAGTGCCTCCGAAGGCGCCCCGGCGTCCGTGACCAGCACGTCCACGTCCTCCATGCCGCACACGGTCGCCAACGCGGTGCGCGAGAACTTGGCACTCTCGGCAACCAGCACCGTGCGCCGCGAAGACCGCTTCGCGGCGCGCTTCACGGCGGCGTCCTGCAGGTCGTGGGCGGTCACGCCGTCGTCGGGTGACAGGCCGCAGCACGTGAGCACGAAGGCGTCGAACCGTAGCGCCGCGAGGGCGGCCTCGGTGATCGGCCCGACCATCGAGCCCTCGCCGAAGCGCGTGGTCCCGCCGGGCAACAGCAGGTTCACCGACGAGCTGGTGGCCAGCACCGTCGCGCTCGGCAGCGCGAGCGGCATCACCGTCAGACGCCGGCCGGTGAGGGCGCGGGCGACCGCGAGCCCGCTCGTGCCGCTGTCGACGACCACGGCCTCGCCGTCGCGCACCAGCCCGCTCACCACGGCCGCGATGCGGTCCTTCGCCGCCGCGGACTCCACCTCGCGCAGCGCGAACGGCAGCTCCTCACCGCGCATCAGCAGGCTCACCGCGCCACCCCGCACGCGGCGCAGCGTGCCCTGCTCGGCCAGTGAGTCGAGGTCGCGCCGGATGGTCACCTCCGACGTGTCCAGCTCGCCGGCCAGCTCACCGACGTCGACGCGGCCGTCGCGCCGGAGCCGTTCGAGGATGCGTTCGTGCCGGGGGTTGCCTCGCATGACTGCCGAACTTACCTCTCTTTCGTTCGAAAGGCCGGGGCGTCTGTGACGACGAACATGTTCGTTACGATCTTGTTCGGAACGAACATGTTCGTTAACGTGAAGTCATGACCGCACCACGCAGCCGCCGGGAACGTCCGGCCAAGCCGGCTCTCACCCGGGCCGGAATCATCACCGCCGCGCTCGCGATCCTGCGCGCCGAAGGCCTGTCCCGGCTGACGATGCGCCGGCTCGCGCAGGAGCTCGACACCGGTGCGGCGTCGCTGTACGTCTACGTCCGCAACACCGTGGAGCTCCACGCCGCGGTGCTCGACGAGCTGCTCGGCGAGGTCGAGCCTGCGCCGTCGGCCGGGACGTGGGCGGAGCGGCTCGAAGCCGTGCTCGGCTCGTACACGGCGGTGTTGTTCCGCTATCCCGGGCTGGCGCAATCGGCGCTCGTGGCCCGCCCGCGCGGGGACAACTACCTGCGGCTGGTGGACACGGTGCTCGCGTTGCTCGCCGAGGGCGAGGTGCCGAGCGCGCAGGCGGCATGGGGCGTCGACCTGCTGCTCCAGCTCGCCACGGCGACGGCGGCCGAACACGCCGACGAGCGCCCCGAAGACCGCGAGGAATGGCGGGCACTGGCGGCCGTCATCCACGACGCGTCACCCGAGAAGTACCCGCACCTGGCCGCCGCCGGATCCGACTTGCTGTCCGGCGAGCCCGGGCAGCGGCTGTCCTGGGCGTTTCGCGCGCTGATCGCCGGAATCGCAGCCATCCCACGAACCTGAGGGGAACGACCATGAAGATCACCATCATCGGGGCCGGCCTCGGCGGGCTGACGCTCGCGTCCGTGCTCCACCGCAACGGCATCGAGGCCACGGTGTTGGACCTCGACGCGTCGGCGTCGGCCCGCACGCAGGGCGGGATGCTCGACATCCACGAGGAAACGGGCCAGGCCGCGTTGCGCGCCGCCGGCCTGTACGAGGAGTTCTTGCCGCTGATCCACCGCGGCGGGGAGGCCATGCGCGTGCTGGACCGGCACGCGGTGGTGCGAATGTCCGAAGAGGACGATGGTCAGGGGGCCCGGCCGGAGGTCGAACGCGGTGCTTTGCGCGACCTGCTGCTCTCGTCGCTGCCGGAGGGCACCGTCCGCTGGGGCGCCAAGGTGGTTTCGGCCCGTCCGCTTGGTGATGGCCGGCACGAGGTCGCGCTGGCCGACGGTTCGACGCTGGAGACCGACGTGCTCGTCGGGGCCGACGGAGCGTGGTCGCGGATCCGGCCGCTCGTCTCGGCCGAGGTACCCGCGTACACCGGGATTTCCTTCGTGGAACTGGATCTGCTGGACGTCGCGGCGAAGCACCCGGAGAGCGCGGCGCTCGTCGGCGGGGGAATGTTCATGGCGCTCGGGCCGGGCAAGGGGATTCTGGCGCACCGCGAGCCGGACGGCAGCGTGCACGTCTACGTCGCTCTCCAGGTGCCCGAAGGCTGGGTTGCCTCGCTCCATCTGTCGGACGCGGCCGCGAAGCTGTCGCAAGAATTCGCCGGCTGGGCCCCGGAACTGAAGGCGTTGATCGAGTCGGCCGACGGTGATCTGGTGCCGCGGCCGATCCACGCGCTGCCGGTGGGCCACGAGTGGGCGCGCGTGCCCGGCGTGACGCTGGTGGGCGACGCGGCGCACGTGATGTCGCCGTTCGCCGGCGAGGGCGCGAACCTGGCGATGATCGACGGTGCGGAGCTGGCGTTGGCCCTGGTCGAGTCCGATGGCGATGTCGAGGCGGCCCTGGCGCAGTACGAGAAGGCCCTGTTCCCGCGCAGCGAGGAAGCCGCGCGGGGTTCGGCGGAGAACCTGGTGACGTCGTTCGCCGAGAACACGCCCGACGGTGTGCTTGCCGTTTTCGAAGGCCACTGACCGGGAATCCCGGCGACCGCGGCCAGGGTGATCGTTACGCTCGGGGGTTCGTCGAACGGGGGGATGACCTGGCGTGCGGAGCCGTGGTGGGGCGGTGCTGCTGGCGGCCCTGGTGGTCGACTCGGTGGGGAACGGGTTGTTCCAGCCGCTGTCGGTGTTGTTCTTCGCGAAGCTGACCACGGTGCCGTTGGCGCTGATCGGCGTGCTGCTCAGCGCGGCGAACGCGCTGACGCTGCCGGTGCCGCTGATCGCCGGGCGGCTGGCCGACCGGATGGGTCCGTGGGTGCTGGTGGTCGTCGCGCAGGGTGCGCAAGGCATCGGGTTTCTGCTGTTCACGCGCGTGACCGGGCCCGTCGGCATCTTCCTCAGCGCCGCGCTCGTGGCGATCGGGGTGCGGTTCTTCTGGTCGTCGGTGTTCACCGCGGTCGCGGATTTCGTGGACGGCAGCGAGAAACCGCGGAGCAAGGACTCCTGGTTCGCGTGGATGAACGTGACCCGCACGGCCGGACTGGCCATCGGCGGCCTGATCACCGGCGTCGTGGTCACGATCGGCACCCCGGAGGCGTATCGCGCGATCGCGTATGGCTCGGCGGCCTGCTTTCTCTGCGCGGGCGCGGCGATCGCGGTGCGCGTGCGGGCGCCGCGGCGCGCGGAAGGTGACGCCGGCGGGTACCGGAGGATGCTGCGGGCGCGGCCGTTCCTGGCGTTCACCGGGCTGAACGCGGTGTTCGCGTTGACCAGCATGATGCTGGCGCTGGGGTTGCCGGTGTTCGTGACCGTGGGGCTTCACGGTCCGCCGTGGCTCGCGCCCGCGATGCTGGTGGGGAACACCGTGCTGCTCACGATCCTCACCGCGCCGGCGGTGCGGCTGGTGTCGCCGCTGCGCAGGACGCGCGTGCTGATGGCCTCGGCGGTGCTGTGGGCGGCGTGGTGCCTGGCGTTCGCGCTGCTGGTGCCGGGGCAGCTCGGGTGGGTGGTGCCGGTGCTGCTGGGTGCGACGTTCCTGTTCACCGCGGCCGAGACCGTGCACGGTCCGGTGTCGCAGTCACTGGCCACGGAGCTGTCGCCGCCCGCCGCGCGAGGGCGTTACCTGGCGGTGTTCCAGTACTCGTTCACGGTCGCGAGCCTGGTGGCGCCGGCGTTTTTCACCACGTTGTTCGAGGTCGGGTACTGGCTGCCGTGGCTGGTCCTGGGCGTGGTGAACGTGTTCGCGGCGCTGGCCATGCGGTTGCTGGAGCGCGTGATCCCCGTTGCCGCTACTACTTAAGGATTACGTGGGACGAGCCGTCGAGCCGATTCGGGCCCGCGGCGCGCGCTCTCATACTGGACCCATCGCGTCCGATGTGGACCGACGAGAACCAGGGAGAGGACCGATGACCATCCCCACCGCGCTGGCCGCCGCAGCCCAGGACGGCCCCCACGCCGCGAACATCGCCGTTGCCGTCGGGATCATCGCGTTGATCCTGACCCCGGTGGTGTTCTTCCTCGCCGCGCTCGTCAGCGTGCTCGGGAGCCCGCTGGGCGGCGGGATGAAGCTGGTGTGGGTCGTGTTCGCGTTCTGCGCGCCGTTCCTCGGACCGCTGCTGTGGTTCCTGGTCGGGCGGCGCAGCGCCGAGGCCGGGGCGTATCGCCGAGTCTGATGTGGACGAAAGCGGCGGACGGGCTTCCGAGGCCCGTCCGCCGCTGTCGTCAGCTCACCTGCAGGTCGACGCAGGAGTAGAACGCGTTGACGGTGTCGGCGATGTTCCAGATCGCCAGCACGGTCTGGCGGCCTGTGCGGTTGCCCAGGTTGACCGAGTGCGACACAGTGGCCGGCGGCACCTGGTTGTTGCCGCTGAAGCTCGCGATGCGCGTGTTGCCGATGTAGTACTCGTAGGTGCTGGTCTTGTGCCGGGCGGTGAACGTCCAGTTGAACGTGACCGTGCGGCCGGTCGCGGTGGCGCGCCAGGACTTGCTGTTGTCGTTGAGTTCGGCGAAGCGCGCGACGCCGCCGTTGCAGGTGCGCTGGCCCTTCGGGCCTTCCACGCTCTGCGGTTCCCACTTGATGTCGCCGCAGGACACGATGTTCTGCGCGCATTGCGCCTGCCGGCTCGCGGGTGCGTTGACGTAGCCGTGGGCGCTGGCCGTGCCCACGGGGCCGACCAGCACGATCACGGGCGCGATCGCCGCACCGGCGAGGGCGGCCACGAGCTTGCGGTTCGTTTTCATACCGGGCTCCTTCGACAGCGGTGCCCGCTCCCACGGATGGCCTTGGACGGGCGCGATCGAGCCGCCGCGTGGGAGGTGCGCGGGCGGGGAAGGGGAGAATGTGGTCTAGACCATACTGGAAACCGGGCGCTTCGGTCAAGAGGTCGCAAACCTCTGGAGTAGTCGGACGACCTTCGCCGGGCTAGTGCATACTGTATGCAGTTTGGTAGCCTGAGCACGTCCGACCGCTTCGTTCCGTCGAACACGGAGGCTCTCGCCGCGATGTACACCGTCACCGACCCGGCCACGGGTGAACTGATCGAGCAGATCGAGAACTCCACCGACCAGGAGGTGCGCGACGCGATCGCCCGAGTCCACCGCGGCTACCTGTCCTGGCGGGAACGCCCGGTCGCCGAACGCGCCGAGATCGTCGCGCGCGCGGGCGAGCTGTTCGCCGAACGGTCCGACGAGCTCGCCGCCATCATGACCCTCGAGATGGGCAAGCGCGTCAACGAGGGCCGCGGCGAGGTCGGCATCGTCGTGGACATCTTCTCCTACTACGCCGAACACGGCCCCTCTCTCATTGCCGACGAGCCGTTGAAAATTCGAGACGGCGACGCCGTGATCCGGAAAGAGCCGATCGGCGCACTGCTCGGCGTGATGCCGTGGAACTTCCCGATGTACCAGGTCGCGCGCTTCGTCGCGCCGAACCTGGTGCTGGGCAACACCATCCTGCTCAAGCACGCGTCCATCTGCCCGCGCTCGGCCGTCGCGATCGAGCAGGTCCTGCGCGACGCCGGTGTGCCGGAAGACGCGTACGTCAACGTTTTCGCCTCGTCGCGCCAGGTCCCGTCGATCCTCGCGGACCCGCGCATCGTCGGGGTTTCACTGACGGGCAGCGAACAGGCCGGCATCTCGGTGGCCGCCGAGGCGGGGCGGAACCTCAAGCGCTGCGTCCTCGAACTGGGCGGCTCGGACCCGCTGATCGTCCTCGACACGGACGACCTGGACGAGACGGTGAACGCCGTGGCCACGGCCCGCATGCGCAACTGCGGCCAGTCTTGCAACGCGCCCAAGCGGATCATTGTCGTGGGGGAGCTGTACGACTCGTTCGTGGAGAAGCTGACCGCGCGGGTGGCTGCTTTCTACCTGCCTGGCGACCCTTCCGACCCTTCGACGAAGCTGCCGCCCCTGGCCTCGGTCTCCGCCGCCGACGAGGTTTTCGAACAGGTGGAGACGGCCGTGCGCCAGGGCGCGGTTCTGCGCACGGGCGGCCACCGCGTCGACGGCCCGGGCGCCTACCTGGAGGCCACCGTCCTCACCGACGTGACCCCCGACATGGACGCCTACCGCGACGAAATCTTCGGCCCCGTATTCCTGCTGTTCCCGGCCGCTTCCGACGAGGAAGCCATCTCCATCGCCAACGACTCCCCCTTCGGCCTGGGCGCCAGCGTCTTCGGCACCGACCCGGCCCGCATGCGCACCGTGGCGAATCGGATCGAGTCGGGGATGGTGTATTTCAACAAGTCGGGTGGGTCGCAGGCGGATCTGCCCTTCGGCGGGATCAAGCGGTCCGGGATGGGCCGGGAGCTGGGTCCGTTGGGGATCGAGGAATTCATGAACAAGAAATCTATACGCCTCTGATGTCGGAGGATTGTCAGTGCTGGCGCCGTCGGGCTGTCTTGGATCTCGGACAGGCCGACAGCGCTCGAAACTCGGCAAGCGCCGTGGGCGCCGCTGAGTTTCAGGACCGTTCACCGATGGTCGGACTTTGAACTCGATTGGCCTCTTGATCATCCGTTCGATATCTTGTTGCCAGATCCTCCTGATCATACTGTTGAATGTGTTCGCGGGGAGTCAGTGTCGTAGCGTGAATGGCGTGGGGCGGACCTGAGCGCTGCCGATTCTGATTTCGCATGTCTGACGTTCGTGCGGGGGAATCGTGAATAGACGTGTTATTTTCCTGGCGGTCGTGTCGACCTGTGTCACGTTGGTCGCGTCGCCGATTGACATCGCGTACGCAGCTGCTGGCAGGCTATCCACTCATGAGGCCGCTGTGCCCGGTCTTGAGCCCCCAGGTGCCGCGGCCAACCTCGTCTACCTGGACGGCAACGGCCGGAAGATTTCGGAGCCTGGCCAGCTTCCGACGGCCAGCGATTCGGACTCGAGCCCCGGTTTTTACTCTGCTGCCATCGGATGCGCACCGGAGAGTGGCCGGGACAACCCGCATTACTCGTCAGGTGACGTGTCGGGACACGGGTGGTGGAAAAAGGGAAGCTGCACAGCGGACACCGCTACGGTGTACAACTGCCTGTACGAGTTCTACACCGACGATACCTACCGACAGAAGGCTTGTGCACCGTCAAGGGTCTTGAGGCCTTACACCGGAAGTGGGGATCGCACCGTGGCGCGCGCGACGTGCAACCGACTGCGGGGCTCATTTCGTGGCGGAATCACGTCGACGTTGACGTCGACGGGCAGATCGACACCGCCGAGCAGCCTTACAACCAAGCGAACGTGAACTGCTTCGTGTCTTGAGGCACCGCGCCTCTTGCTTCCGCCAGCGTATGATCTTGTTTCGGTAATGTGTGCAGGGCGAGTCCGGCACACGAACGGGTGGACAAGGAGTACTGTGACCCTGGAGTACGAAGCGGATACCAGCGTCGCGCACTGGCTCCTAGAGTCAGGAACCCCCGATGGCCAGCTGATGCTCTTCGGCCCAACGGGTTACGAAGCCTACGCCCGCATCCGCTTTATCCCCGACCCCACGGAGCCGAGGCAGCAAGAGGCCGACGTGCGGCTCCCGCTCGACCACAAGCCCGACCTGTGGCAGACCCAGCGGGTGATCCACCGGCTCGCCGGGTTCACCACCGCCAAAGATGGCTACTTCTGCGTCTGGGAGGGCTACTCCGACCTGCCGCTGCCCACCTACCACGACCTCTTCGAGCTGCCCCACCGGCGATACGCGATCTTCAAGGGACCTTTGACCGCCATCGACGACTGGGCCGACGAACTCGGCTCCGGGCAGCCGATCGCGCCGCCCGCGTTCGTGTGGCCGGGGGATCGGGCGTGGTGCGTAGCGGTGGACGTGGATCCGCACTGGGCCGGGGTGGGAGCCGCGAGCGAAGCGATCCAAGCACTGACAAATGACTCAGACCTCGACGCAGTCGAAGCAAACCCGGAGCAACGCCAGCCGCAGTACGGGTAACAACGTCACTTCCTGCGGATCAGCCCGCCGAGCCAGCCCGCGAGCACCGTTTGCGTTTCCGCGCGCACAGCGGTCGGGTCGTCGGCTGCGGCGATCATGCGCGCGGCTTCCATCACGGTGCTGAGGATGAGCTGGGCCAGGGTCCGGATGGGCACGTCGACGATCAGCTCCTCCGCGTGGGCGCGTGACAGTGAAGTCACCAGCAAGCCCAGCCCGTGTTCGCCCTCGATTTCGCGCCAGACGTCCCAGCCGAGGACGGCAGGGGCGTCGGTGAGGGAGATGCGCTGGACCTCTTCGCGCAGACAGGCGTCCAGGAACACGCCGAGGGCGGTAGTCATGCCGGTCAGGGGATCGACGCCCGAGGTCATCACCGCGGCGACCTCGGCGGTGAGCTCGATCTCGACCTCCTCCACGACCGCGCGGAACAACCCGACTTTGTCGCCGAAGTGGTGGTAGAGCGCGCCGCGGGTGACGCCGGCCGTGCGGGTGATCTCTTCGGCCGGCACGTCGTGGTAGCCGCGCGTGCCGAAGAGCTCGCGGGCGGCGCCGACGAGGGCCGCGCGCGTGCTGTCGGAACGTTCCTGCTGAGTGCGTCTCACCCGGCCTAATCTGCCATGACGCTCGCGAACTCGACGATGTGCCCGGCGAGCACGTCGGGCTGGTCCTCCGGGACGAAGGTGTACGAGTCGGCGATCTCCACAACGCGAGCGTTCGGCAGCAGTTCGGCCAGCCGGTAGGCGAAGCGCACCGGAAACAGCTTGTCCTCCGAAGCCCAGGCCAACAAAACCGGCCGCGAGAAGGACCGCAGCTTTTCCGCGGCCGCCAAGGTGTGCCGGGGGTTCACCGAGCGCAGCAGCTTGCGCAGGTCACGCCGCACGCCCGAAGACGCCCGCAGGTGAAGCAGATAAGACTCCGCCACCGAAGGGGCAAGCGGCTTCTTCGCCACCCACCCGAACAACAGCGGCAACGGCCACAACGCCCGAACCCGCAACAGCTGCCCCAGCACCGCCATCGAACCCGGCACCTTCGCCACCACCGGCAGCGGTTTGAAGATCGGCGGGAAGAAGTACTCGAAGCTGTCCGACGGCGTCAGCACCACTCGCGCGACACGCGACGGGTAGCGGGAAAGCAGGATCTGCGTCACCGCGCCGCCGGTGTCGTTGGCGACGAGCGTGACGTCGTGCAGGTCGAGGGTCTCGAGGAAGTCGCCCAGCAGGGTCGCCATGCCCGGGGCGCTCAGGTCGGCGTCGGCGCGCATCGGGATCTCGTGGGCGCCCATCGGCAGATCCGGGGTCAGGCAACGGAATCCGGCGTCGGCGACGGCGGGCACGACCTTGCGCCACAGTAGCGCGTTGGTGAGCACCCCGTGCACGAAGACGACCGGTTGCCCGGCACCGCGTTCGTAGTAGCGCACCTCGCCCTGCGGCAGGCGGATGCGGTGGTCCTGTCCGAGTGAGGAAGTCATGCGACCAAGATACATACATACAGTCTGTATGTAAATGCGACGGGAACATGACTGTGCCCGCCGCACCCGGAAGAGGGTGCGACGGGCACAGGGGGATGGGTCAGGAAAGTTCGGCAGCCAGCTGGGAAACGCCCCAGCGCAGGTCCTCTTCGGACACCACGAGCGGCGGCGCCAGCCGGATCGTGCTGCCGTGCGCGTCCTTCGCCAGCACGCCACGGCGAAGCAGGCCTTCGCAGACGTCGCGGCCCGTGCGGTCGCGCACGTCGATGCCGGCCCACAAGCCGCGCACCCGCACCGCGTCGACCGCCGACGAAGGCAACTCGGCCAAGGCAGCAGCAAAGACCCGGCCCAGCTCCTCCGCCCGGCGCTGCGGCTCACCGGTCTTCAGCTTCCGCACCACTGCCGTCCCGACAGCGCACGCGAGCGGGTTGCCGCCGAACGTGCTGCCGTGCTCGCCCGGCCGGAACACGCCCAGCACGTCACGGCTGGACACCACGGCCGACACCGGCAAGATGCCGCCGCCCAGCGCCTTGCCCAGCACGTACATGTCGGGTACGACGTCCTCGTGGTCACACGCGAACGTGCGCCCGGTCCGCCCGAGGCCCGACTGGATCTCGTCGGCGACGAACAGCACCTGAGCGGCAGAGCAAATGGCGCGAACCTCGCGCAGATACCCCGAAGGCGGCAGCACCACACCGCCCTCGCCCTGGATCGGCTCGATCAGCACCGCCACCGTGTCCTCGTCCACCGCCGCACGCAGCGCCTCAGCGTCGCCGAACGGCACGGTCACGAACCCCGGCGTGAACGGTCCGTGGTCGGCGGTGGCCTCGGGGTCGTCCGAGAACCCGACGATGGTCACAGTGCGGCCGTGGAAGTTGCCGCCCGCCACCACGATCTTCGCGCGCCCGGCCGGCACGCCCTTCACGCGGTAGCCCCACTTGCGCGCCGTCTTGATGGCCGTCTCCACGGCCTCGGCGCCGGTGTTCATCGGCAGCACCATCTCCATGCCGCACAGCTCGGCGAGCTCGGAGGCGAAGGTGCCCAGCTGGTTGTGGTGGAAGGCGCGGCTGGTCAGGGTCAGCCGGTTGAGCTGAGCGTGGGCGACGGCCAGCAGCTCGTCGTCACCGTGGCCGAAGTTGAGGGCGCTGTAGCCCGCGAGCAGGTCGAGGTAGCGCCGGCCTTCGACGTCGGTCACCCACGCGCCCTTGCCTTCCGTGAGCACCACGGGCAGCGGGTGGTAGTTGTGGGCCAGTGCGGCTTCGGCGCGTTCGATCTCTTCGCCGGTGATGGACATTTCTCTCCGCTTCGAAAAAAAATCAGACGAGGGTTCCGGCCGGCTGCGAGGCCGCCGGCTCGGGTTCGGGCTCCGGCGCCGGCCGGTCCGGGCGGCGCCGGACCTTCTTCGGCCGGTCGAGCAGCTCGGCGACGCGGGAGAGCCCGAAGTTGATGACGATGTAGATGACCGCGGTGAACGCGTAGGTCTGCACGAAGTTGGCGTTGTACTCGCCGATCACCTGCCCGTCGCGCAGCAGCTCCGGGTAGCCGACGACGTAGCCGAGACTCGATTCCTTCAGCGTGCGGATCACCTGCGTGACCAGCGCCGGCCGCAGCGACCGGAACACCTGGGGCAGCACGACCAGCACCATCGTCTGCCCGCGGCGCAGCCCGATCGCCGCGGCGGCGTCGAACTGACCGCGGTCGAGCGAGTTGACGCCGGCGCGGACGATCTCGGCGAAAACCGCCCCGGCGTGCAGCACGATCGGGATGGTCAGCACCCAGAACGGCGGGAGGTTCCAGCCGAACATGGGCAGGCCGATGAGGAAGAAGTACACGAGCAGGATCAGCGGGATCGCGCGGAAGAGCTCGATCAGCCCGGCGCACGGGATCGAGACCCACTTGTGCGTGGACAGCCGGCCGAGGCCCATCAGCGTGCCGAACACCAGGGAGATCGCGGCGCCGGTGAGGCCGACCTCCAACGTGGTCAGCAGGCCCTGCAGCAGGTAGCGGATGTTCGACCACTCGATGAGCGGCGCCCACAGGCGCGCGGTGAGCTGCTGCACGTGAGCGAGCTGGGCGATGGCGCCGCCGACGACACCGATCAGCGCGATGACGGCCACGACGGTGGCGATCTTCAGCCGCTTCTGGCCTCGGGGCCCGAGTTCGTCGAAAAGGGCGGGGGAGCGCGACTTCATCGTCGGATGCGAACCTTCCGTTCGACGACGCCGGTCAGCTGGCCGATCGTCAGGGTGATCAGGAGGTAGCCGATGACCGCGGCGATGAAGGTCGGGATCGGCTGGGCGAAGTCGAGGTTGAACTGACGCGCCGAACCGGTGAGCTCCTGCACGCCGACCGCCGCGCCGAGTGCCGAACCGAGGCACACGTTGATCAGGATGTTGCCCAGTGGCTGCACCATCGACCGGAACGCCTGCGGCAGCACGACCTGCCGCAGGACGCCGGAGAACGTGAGGCCGATGGCGCGCGCCGCCTCGATCTGGCCGAGCGGCACGCCGGCGATGCCGGAGCGCACCGTTTCGCAGATGTAGGCGCCGAAGTACAACCCCAGCCCCAGCACGACCGACCCGAACAGCGGGACGGTCGCGCCGAGGTAGGGCAGGCCGAAGACCACCATGACCATCACGAGCAGCATCGGCGAGTTGCGCAGGCAGTGCACGTAGAACCCGGCGGCCGCCCGCAGCGGCCCGATCGGGCTGACGCGGCAGACACCCAGCAGGGTGCCGATCACCAGCGCCAGCGGAAACGCGATCGCGGCCAGCTCGAGGGTCGTCAGCAGACCGGTCAGCAGCTCACCGAGGTGCGCGAAGAGCACGGACATGGGGTCTCCGATTTCGGGGTTCGGGTCAGACGCCGGGGACGGAGCCGAGCTTCGGCGGCGCGGGCGGCGGGGTCTTCAGCAGCTTGCCGACGGTGCCCTGCCAGAGCTTGGTCCAGGTGCCGTCGGCCTCGATCTTCTGCAGGAACTCGTCGACGACCTGCTTGAACACCGGGTCGTCCTTGGGCTCGCCGATGCCGAACGGGTTGGAGCCGAACGTCGCGTCGAGCAGCTTCACGTCCGAGCGCGTCTGGATCGCGCCGAGCAGCGAAGCGTTGTTCAGCGTCACGGCGTCGGCGCGGCCCTGCTCCACCGCGGCGATGCACTGCGCGGTGGTGTCGAACAGCACCGGCTGCGCGGTCGGCACCTCGGTGACCAGAGCGGTCTTCGCCGCGCCGGACTCGGTGGCCACCTTCTTGCCGGCGAGGTCCTTGGCGGTCTTGATCGTGGTGTCCGTGGACTTCACGATGATGCCGCTGGCGGCCATGTAGTACGGGCCGGAGAAGTTCACCAGCTTGGCGCGCTCGGGCGTCATCGTGTACGTCTGGATCGCGACGTCGATGGTGTGGTTGCCGAGCAGGCCCTCACGGGTGTCGGAGCCACCGCTCTGCATCTTCGCCGAAGGCTTGCCCAGCAGGTACTTCGCGAGCAGGTCGGCGATCCCGGCGTCGAAGCCGGAGATCTTGCCGGTGGCCGGGTCGAGCTGTGAGAAGCCCAGCGTGTTGCGGCTGCCGGCCCAGACCAGCTCGCCGCGCTGGCGGATCTTGTCCAGGATCGGCGAGTGCGGCAGGTTCTGGCCCACCGGCGCGCCCGCGACGGCGTCGTCCTGGCTGATCATCTTGGCGACGTCGGCGGCGGCCGGCTTCGCGGCGGCGCCACCGGGGGCCGTGGCCGGGGCGCTGCCGCACGCGGCGAGCAGCGCGCCCGCGACGACCACCGCGCCCACGGCGGCGGTGATTCTGGTCAGCTTCATTGCTTTCTCCTTGTCACGGTGGGGAAATTCAGTGCTGGAGGGATTAGTGCTGGAGGACTTTGGACAGGAAGTCCCGCGCCCGGGCGGTGCCGGTGCGGTCGAAGAACTCTTCGGGGGTGCCTTGTTCGGCGATGCGGCCTTCGCTCATGAAGACCACGCGGTGGGCGGCGCGGCGGGCGAAGCCCATCTCGTGCGTGACCACGACCATCGTGGTTCCCTCCGCGGCCAGCGAGGTCATCACGTCGAGGACCTCGCTCACCATCTCCGGGTCGAGCGCGCTGGTCGGTTCGTCGAACAGCACGATCTTGGGGTTCATCGCGAGCGCCCTGGCGATGGCCACGCGCTGCTGCTGCCCGCCGGAGAGCTCGGCGGGCAGTTTGTCGGCCTGGTCGGCCACCCCGACTCGGTCGAGCAGCCGTCGTGCGGTCGCTTCGGCCTCACGCTTGGGAATCCCGCGGACGCGGATCGGCCCGAGCGTCACGTTCTCGAGCACGCTGCGGTGCGCGAAGAGGTTGAACGACTGGAAGACCATGCCGACGTCGGCTCGCAGACGCGCCAGGTCGCGGCCCTCGGCGGGCAGCGGCTTGCCGTCGAGCGTGATGGTGCCGGAGTTGATCTTTTCCAGGCGGTTGATGCAGCGGCACAACGTCGACTTGCCCGACCCGGACGGGCCGAGGATCACCACGACCTCGCCCTGGTGGATGTCGAGGTCGACGTCGTGCAGCACCTGCACCTCGCCGTAGCTCTTGTTCACACCGCGCAGACTGGCGAGCACGGGTCCGGTCATCAGTGACCTCCGGGGCCGTCGTAGAGCTGCCAGGGCAGCAGTTCGTAGTCGTTCTCACAGGGGTTGCCGACCGCCACGCGGTACTCGCCGCTGGTCAGGTCGACCAGGCTCGAGGCGATCGTCTTGTAGCGCTGCAGCGGGGTGGCGCGCGGATCCACGTGGGCGCACACGCCGTCGGGGTGGCCGACGTGGTCGCTCATCGTCGCGGAGACGACCTTGCGCACCTCGGCCGAGCTGGTGGCGTTGCGCGCGGCCGCGAGCCCGCGTTCGATCACCTGCACGCGGTAGAGCGAGTCCACCGGGCGGACTTTGTGCGTGTCGGCGATCTGCGGGGGTACGCCGTACTGGTAGTGGTTGCCGTGCACGAGGATCCCGTTGTGCGGCAGTCCCCAGCGGTGCACCACCGGCGTGGTCTCGTAGTCCACGGCGACCCCGCCGCGGTGGGTCACCAGCAGGTTGGTGGCGATGTGCTGGTGCACGTCGAAGGGCACTTGCAGGGCGCTCTTCAGGTAGTCGTGGTCGAGGATGAGGCGGCGCAGTACCGGCTGCGGGATGCCGATCGGAGTGCCGAAGCGGCCGTTGAGCCCGTTGGCGTTGAGCGCGATGCCCGCGGAATTGGCGCCGTGGCGGCCGATCTGGCCGGCCTCGACCTGCATGATGATCGTGGGCTTGGGTGGTTGGACCACGCGCACGAGCACCACGGAGTCCTGCGTGCCCTCACGCCAGTCCCAGTTCTGTCCACAGTAGACGTGACCGTCGCCGGTCGCCTCGGGCAGCAGCGCGAAGGAGGAGCAGCCGTCGGCGGGCTCCTCGTCTTCGGCGACGCCCGGGTTGAAGCCGCTGTCGCTGTTGCGGACGATCTCACCGCGCGCATTGAGTGCGAGGATCTCGTCCTGGTGAACGCCGGCGCCGTCGGCGATCGCGTCCATCTCTTCGAGCAGGTGCGGTGCGACGGCGGCGACGGGTGCGCGCCAGCGCCGGGCCGAGGCCTGCACGTCCGTCCACTCCAGACCCGACGAGAGCCGGAAGGCCTCGCGGTAATAGGCGATCGACGTGCGGATCTCCGCCCTGGCGGCCTCTCCGTAGGCGAGTCCCCGCTCACGGGGGCCACCTTCGATCTGGACCAACCGGACTGCCATGAATACCTCTTTCCCGGTGCTGGCGATTCGTTGAAGGTTTGCGCTACATTCATCAGGAACTTGTAGTGGCAGCTACGGATAAGATAGACCGTGCTACGAAGTTGTCAACACCTGTCGTCGTTACTACATGGTTACGACGGTGCAGGACGGTCCCACGCCATGCCAAGGAGAACCGCTCCATGACGAGCCCCCAAGCGACGCCCGACTCCGCCCGAGTCCTCGACCCGACGGAGTTCTACTACGGCGGGCCGACGCCGTTTTTCGCGCTGCAGAGCGACCAGCGCTTTTCCTACTGCCTCTACGTGCCCAGCGCCCACCGCACCTCCGAGACGCCGCTGCCGCTGCTCGTCCTGATGCACGGCACCCAGCGCACCGCGGAGCGTTACCGCAACGACTACCGCGAGTTCGCGGAGGAGAACGACACCATCGTGCTCGCGCCGCTGTTCCCGGCGGGCATCGCGCAGCCCGGTGACCTGCACGGCTTCAAGCGCCTGAGCTTCGAAGGCATCCGCTACGACCTGATCCTGCTCGACATCATCGCCGAGGTCGCCGCCCGCTTCCGCGTGGACGCCGAGCGCTTCTACCTGCACGGCTTCTCCGGCGGCGGGCAGTTCGCGCACCGCTTCGCCTACCTGCACGCCGACCGGCTGGCCGCGTTGTCCATCGGCGCTCCGGGCCGCGTCACGCGGATCGACCCGGACGTCCCGTGGTGGCTGGGCACCGCCGACGTGCGCGAGCTGTTCGGCACCGACGTGCAGGTGGAGACCCTGCGCAAACTGCCGGTGCAGATGATCGTGGGCGGCGAGGACAAGGACACCTGGGAGATCGCGGAGCCGGGGATCGATGCCGGCGGTGACACGCGCATCGAGCGGCTGACCACCTTGCGCAAGAATTTCGAGAGCAACGGGATCGACGTGCAGTTCGACGTGGTGCCCGGGGTCGCGCACCGCGGGCTGATGATCCAGCCGGTGGTGAAGGCCTTCATCGCCGGGGAGCTGGCGCGCCGGCCGTAGCGCGCGACGGGTTCACGGGGCACGGTCGCACCGTGGCGGCCTTCCCGTGGGCACGTGGATCGGGAAACGAGGGTGGGATGGGGAACGAGGAAGAGTCGCTGCGTGCACGGATCGCGCGATGCCTGCCGAAGATGTCGCGGGCCGAGCGGACCGTCGCGGAGTACCTGCGCGACCACGGCCGCTACGCCATTTTCGCGACGGCCGAGCAGATCGGCGGCGCGACGGCGACCAGCGACGCGACCGTGGTGCGCACCGCGAAGTCCCTGGGGTTCGCGGGGCTGATGGACCTGCGGCGCAGCTTGGCGCGTGAGGTCGCGCTGGAGACCAGCCCTTCGCACCGGCTGCTGACCGAGCTGCCCGACGGCGCCACCGCGGGCGATGCCGTGGTGGACAAGGTCTTCACCGACGCGACCGAGCGGCTGGCCGCCACCTGGCGGCTCGTGCAGTCCGACGAGTTCCTGCACGCGGTCGACCTGCTGGACGACGCGCGCGAGGTCCTCAGCTTCGGCCTGGGGGCCTCGAGCCTGGTCGCGCGGTACCTGACCATGCGCCTGGTCCGGATGGGCCGGCGTGCGCGTTCCACGGGCGCCACGGGGTTCCAGCTGGCCGACGACCTGCTCGGCCTCGGCCCGGAAGACGTCGTCGTGCTCTACATCCCCGGCCGGATCCTCGGCGAGATCGAGGTGCTGCTCGCTCACGCCGAGGAGGTCGGTGCGAGCGTGGTGCTCGTGTCCAGCTCGCTGGGGCCGTTGTTCGGCGCCCGGGTCGACGTCTCGCTCACGGCCCCGCAGAGCGCCAGCAACTTCACCGGCGAGATGCTGAGCGCGGAGGTGCTCACCGACGCGTTGGTGCTGCGCCTGGCCTCCCGCGACGAAAACCGCGCGACGAAGACGTCGGAACTGCTGACTTCGCTGCGTTCCGACCTCATCAACGGTGACCTGCGCGCAACGCGTTTGCCGCGGGGCGACGGGGTCACTGACAGTGCCGATCGTTACTAATCCGGCCACAGTCACGGCCGAATGGCTTTCGCGGCATCGGTTGCGTGCCGCGCGGGGGTCGGCCTACTTTTGGCCGGATTAGTAACCGGGGCCGGTCGTTTTCTCCACGCTGACGGTGCTCAGGTGCCTGCGCAGGTACTCCGCGGCGTCGGCGGTCCGGCCGGTCAGCAGCAGGTCCGCGATGTCGACGTGCTCACGGCAGCGCACCGCGGCCCGGTCGCGCGGGAGCGTGCGCCGGTACTCGATCAGGCGGCGCAGGTTGTCCACGCGGCGCAGCGAGTCGATGAAGAACGTGTTGTGGCTGCACGCCACCACGGCCTCGTGGAAGGCGCGGTTGCGGGCGAACAGCTCGGTGTTGGTCACGGTGTGCGCGGCGCCGTCGGCGAGCTCGAGTTGTTGCGCGCGAACGATTTCGATGGCCGCCTGGTCGACGACGAAGCCAGGTTCCAGCAGCGCCGCCGGCTCGAGCGCGAGACGGAAGCGGTAGCTGTCCTCATAGGACTCCTGCGACGTCAGCATCGGCTGGAACTCCCAGCCGTAGCCGGGCAGCCGCTCGATCCAGCCCTCGCCGGAGATGCGGCGCAGCACGGCCGTCACCTGGGCCGGCGTGAGGGCGTAGCGGCGCGCCAGCTCGCTCTCGCTCACGCGGTCGGGCAGGTCACCGTCGAGCCGGTCCGACGCGATGCGCAGGTACTGCTCCTCGTCCTCGTCACCGGTCTCGACGGTGAGCTCGGTGACCGGGCGGGCCACGGTGTGGCCGCCGCCGGGCTCGGCGACGGCCACCACCCCTTCGTCCGCCAGCAGGCGCAGCGCCGCGCGCACGGGTGAACGCGAAACACGCAGGTGCGCGGCCAGGGTGCGCTCCACCAGCCGCGTGCCCGGCTCGGCCGCGGTCTCGCGGATGTAGCCCACGATGCGCGCCGCGACCTGCCGGGTGAGCGGGGTCGGGGTCTGTTCCACTTACCCAGGCTAGCGCCGGTGCTCGGCATCCACCCGGGTGGTGGTGCCGGTCGCGACGATCGTGCGGGTGGCCTCCACCGAGGCGTAGGTCCAGAGGATCCGCATCGGCGCCGTCGCCGAGGCGTTGCGGAACCGGTGCGGCACCCCCGCGTCCACGTAGGTGGTGTCCCAAGTGGACAGGTGGTGCTCGGCGCCGTCGATCTCCACGATCGCCTCGCCCTCCAGGATCACCACGCTCTCGGGGCAGTTGTGCGTGTGCAGCGGGATTCCCGCACCACCGTCGAAGAGCGTCTGGCCGTTGAGGAACACCTGGGCACCCAGGGCCTTGCTCACCAGCGGGATCGTGCGCGCGCCGCCGCCGCGGTCGGCCGCGGACAGCTCGGCCGGCCGCAGCACCACGGACGGGAACGGCTTCTGCTCGCTCATCGGGTTCCTCCGAACCACACGGTCTTCACGTTCACGAACTCGCGGATCCCGTCCGCGCCCAACTCCCGACCGTAGCCGGACTTCTTGATCCCGCCGAACGGCAAGCGTGGGTCGGAGGCGACCATGCTGTTCACGAACACCGCGCCGGCCTGCAGGCCCTTGGCGAAGCGCTGGGCGCGTTCCGAAGACCGCGTCCACACGGCCGCGCCCAGGCCGAACTCGGTGTCGTTGGCCAGTGCCAGGGCCTCGTCGTCGCCCGAGACGCGCACGATGGCCGCGACCGGCCCGAACGTCTCCTCGTCGAAGGCCGCCATGCCCGGCTTCACGCGGTCGAGCACCGTCGGTGCGTAGAAGTACCCCGGCCCGGCCACCGGCTCACCGCCGGTCCGCAGCACACCACCGGCGGCGACGGTCCGGCGCACCTGGTCGTCGAGCCCGTCGCGCAGGTCCTCGCGCGCGAGCGGTCCCACGGTGGTGCCCGCCTCGGCCGGATCGCCCACCCGCAGCCGTTCGACCGCCGCGGTGAAGGCTTCGGCGAACTCGTCGGCCACGGCTTCGTCCACGATGAACCGCTTGGCGTTGACGCAGCTTTGGCCGTTGTTCAGGAACCGCGCACGCACGGCCGTCTCGGCGGCGGCCGGCACGTCGGCGTCGGCGAGGACCACGAACGGGTCCGAGCCGCCGAGTTCCAGCACCTGCTTCTTGAGCGCGGCGCCGGCCTGGCTGGCCACGAGCGCGCCGACGCGCGTCGAGCCCGTCAGCGTCACGGCGGCGATGCGGTCGTCGGCGATGAGCTTCGCGACCTCGCCGACGTCGACGAGCAGCGCCCGCACCAGCCCGGCGGGCGCCGAGGCCTTGCGGAACACGTCCTCGATCGCGAGCGCGCAACCCGGCACGTTGGTGGCGTGCTTGAGGATCGCGCCGTTGCCCGCGGCCAGCGCCGGGGCGGCGAACCGGAAGAACTGCCAGAACGGGTAGTTCCACGGCATCACGGCGAGCACCACGCCGAGGGGCTCGGCCACCACGGAAGCCTCGGCCAGCACCGGGCGCTCGGCCAGGTACTCCGCCGCGTGCTCGGCGTAGTGCACGCAGTTGAGCGCGCACTTCTCGATCTCGGCCTCGGCTTCGGCGAGCGGCTTGCCCATCTCTTCGGTGATCAGCCGCGCGTACTCGGCGCTCCCGGCGCGCAGCACGGCCGCCAGCTCGCGAAGCAGCTCCACGCGTTCGGCAAGCGGTTTCTCGCGCCACTCGGCTTGCGCGGTCACGGCCGCATCCAGTGCGGCGTCGACCTCTTCGGCCGTGTGCAAGTCGTAAGTGGACAGTGACTTGCCCGTCGCCGGGTTCACGGACCGGATCATCGAGCACCCACCGGAAGGCCGGTGACGGACTCGGAAACCGCGCCGGCGAACGCTTCGGTGCCGAGTGTTCCGCCGACGTCCGCGGTGCGCGTCGCCGGGTTGTCGAGCACGGTGTCCACCGCGCGGGTCACGAGCTCCGCACCCGCCAGGAGTGCGTCGTTGCCGTCGCGGCGGCCGCGCCAGTCGAGCAGCATCGCCGCGGACAGGATGAGCGACGCCGGGTTGGCCACGCCCCGGCCCGCGATGTCGGGGGCCGAACCGTGCTGCGCCTGGCCGACGCACACGTCGTGCCCGGCGTTGATCGAGCCGCCGAGGCCGAGGCTGCCGGACAGCTCGGAGGCCTCGTCGGACAGGATGTCGCCGAACATGTTGGTGGTCACCAGCACGTCGAACCGCTGCGGGTCGCGGATCAGCAGCGCCGAGGCGGCGTCCACGATCAGCTCTTCCAGCTCCACGTCGGGGAACTCCTGGGCGACCGCGCGGACCTCGCGCAGGAACAGGCCGTCGGACAGCTTGAGCACGTTGGCCTTGTGCACCGCCGTCACCTTGCCGCGGCGGCCGCGCGCGAGCTCGAACGCCGCCCGCGCGACACGGGCGGAACCACGTGCGCTCACCTTGCGCACGGACAGCGCGAGGTCGGGGTCGGGCATGAACTCGCCGGTGCCGGCGAACATGTTGCGGTCGGAGTAGAAGCCCTCGGTGTTCTCGCGCACGATCACGAGGTCCATGGGCTTGCGCAGGATGCTCAGGTCCTCGCGCGAACGGCACGGTCGCACGTTGGCGAACAGCTCGAAAGTGGTCCGCAGCGCGGCGGACGGGTTGATCCCGCCCTGTTCGCGCGGCGGGTACTCGTAGTGTGACACCGGGCCGAGCAGCGTGCCGTCGACCTCGGGCACGCGCTCGAGGACCGAGGACGGCAGGGTCGTGCCTTCGGTCGCGAGCGAGGCCAGGCCGATGTCGCGCGTCTCGAAGCTCAGGCCGAGCCCGAGCCGCCGATCGGCGGCGCCGAGCACGTCCAGGGTCGCCGCGGTGATCTCCGGGCCGATGCCGTCGCCGGGCAGGACGAGGACTTTCACGGACACTCCTTCCGACTGCGGATCTTCCGACTCTGGTTTTTCACTCTAGCAATATACCATCAATGTAGTGGATGCTTCAGTCTTCACATCCGTTGTAGGATCAGCTACCTTTCACCGCCAAGAGCCTCCCCGCCCGTCCGGCTCAGGTCCCCCGCTCGAGGAGATGGCTGACAATGTCGTTGCTGCTCGCCCAGGCCGTGTCCGCGGCCGAAGCAAACCCGACCCCCGAGGTGTGGCGGGTCATCACGAAAATGGCGTACTTCGCCGGCCTGATCGGGTCGGTCGGCGGCTGCATGCTGTACCTGATCGTCCTGCGGCCGGTGCTTCGCCGGCCGTCGGTCGACCCGGCCGACCGCGCGGTGCTGCAACGCCGCGCCGGCATCTACTACGCGCTCGTCGGCACGTGGTTCCTGGTGGCGCTGTACTTCCAGATCGCCGGCAAGGGCGCCCGCGTGAAGGGCAAGGAAATCCCGTTCGGCGACGCGCTGTCGCCGGCGGCGATCTGGCGCTTCATCTCGGTGCCGGGCAAGAAGGGCGACTGGATCTCCAGTGGTGCCGAAGCGCTCATCCAGTACTCGCTGTGGGGTCTCGCGGCGATCGTGCTGATGCTGGCGTTCTCGCCGCGGCTGCGGGAAAAGCTCGGCGTGCTCACGCTGACGTCACTGATCGTCAACTTCCTGGCGTACCAGGTCACGTTGCTGCCGACGAACTTCTCGAAGGCCACCTTCGACACCATCGCCAACTCGCTGCTCGACCACCTGCACGTCTTCTCCATCTCGACGTGGGTCGGCGGTATCGCGGGCCTGGTGATCCTGGCGTTCTCGCGGCGCAGGCTCTCCCTCGGTGCCGGCGACGTGTTCGCGCAGATCTGGACGCGGTTCTCGACGGTGGCGATGGTCGCGGTGGGCTGCATCCTGATCACCGGTCTGTGGCTGGCCTACTCGCTCATCGGCAGCCCGTCGGAGCTGTTCACCACGAGCTTCGGGCGCTTTCTCGTCATCAAGGTGTCGCTGGTGTTCACGATGATCTGCATCGGCGCGGCTAACGAGTTCGTGATGATGCCGCGCATCGCCCGCGCCCGTGCGGCCGGCGCCGAGGGTTCCGTCTTCCGCCTGGCGCTGCGCACGTTCCCCGTGCTGGTGACAATCGAGGTGCTGCTCGCCGTCGGCGTGCTGTTCGTGCTCTCGTTTCTCACCGGTTCGGCCCGCGTCGAGGCCGGCGACCCCGAAGACCCGACGCTGAGCGGCACCGTGATCGGCATCGGCGTGGTGCTGGCGATCCTGATCGCGGTCTCCTTCGTGACCACCGCGAAGGTGTCCGACCGCCTCGCCCGCTCGGCGGTCCGCGCCGACGCGGTCGAGCAGCGTGAGGCCGTCGCCGCGGAGAGCTGAGCGTCAAGGGCTCATCAGGGATTTGTCTTGGTGTGTCAAGTCTCCGTCGGGCCCATGCCCGCCCCGCCGTCGTTCGGGAGACCTTGAGGGTCCTGAACGAGAAGGTGGTGGCGGGCATGGGCACGGTGGTTTCCGCGGTGGTGCTGATCGGTCTTTCGGCGGTGCTGGCGTTGGCGTTGCGCGTGTCTTCGCGGAGGTGAGCGGTTCTTGCCGTGACAGCGCGGTCTAGTTCTGCGTGTCCTCGGTGAGCTCCGTGGTGCAGGAGACGTCTTTCCCGGTGCGCTGATCGACCTGCTTCTGCTCCACGGTGATCCGGCAGGTCGCCGGGCCGTTCTCGGCTTCGACGTGCAGGGTCACCTTCCCGAGCCCCTCGGGGATGCGCGCGATCTCGGTCGGAAGCGTCGCGGTGGTGACGTCAGGCTGCTTCGAGCCCGGGTAGGTGAGCGTGATCTTCGCGGGGCCTTTGCCGTCCACGGCGAACCTCGTGTCGTAGGTGTAGCTCTTGGCGCCACACGCCGCGAGCGGCAGCACCAGGGCGGGAAGCAACAGAGCGACGACGGCTTTCTTCATGCCGCTCAGCTTGGTGCGCACCTGGCGCGATCACTTCGGCCGAACGGCCGGAGCGCCTCCTCCTTTCGGCCGGATCGTGCGGCGGATGAAGTCGCGGATGGCCGGAAACGCGGGCTTGGGCGAGTAGTCGTCCCGGAGCAGCCCGAAGCCGCTGGTCCAGCCGGCGTCGGAGCGGGTGTCGCGAAGGCCGAAGAGTTCGTACGCCGCAACGCCGACGTCCGAGTCCACAATGGTCTGGGCGACGGTTTCCAAGACCACGCGCTGAGTGGCTTCGTCGCGGTCGTCGCCGGTGGGCCAGCCCGTTTCCGTGATGTGGAGGGGTGTGGTCGCGGGGACGCCGATCTCTGTGGTGACCGAGCGGAATCCCGTGAGCAGAAACGTCACGGCGCCGGCGAGCTGCTCGTGGGGGATGCGGCGGAAGACGTCGGGGAAGACGTCCAAGCCGAGGAAATCCAGGCGCGCCAGGTGGTCCGGGCCGATCGCCGCGGCCAGTCGTCCCCAGAACGCGGGATCGGCGGGACCCGCGGAGTTGACCCCGATCCCGACGTCGACGCCGAGACGCTCGCGTTCGTCGAAGGCCGCGGCGACGCCGGCGCCGACGGCCTCGAAGCAACCCGGGCTGCCGCCGTCGAGTGGGGCCGGCACGTTGAGCTCTTCGCCGACCTGCACCTTGCCGCCGCCCCACGCGGCGACGTCGCGGACGGCCTGGCGCACGAAGTCGGCGAAGCCCTCCGGATCGGGTTCGCGGCTCTGGTAGCACGCGACCAGGTCGATCAGCCGGCCCTCGCCCGCGTAGAGCTCGGGCCGCTCGGGCGTTCGGGACCACTCGTTCCCGAAGTGCCGGTAGCAGCGGACGTAGAACTCCGGCGCTTCCCCTTGGAGTTCCTTCAAGGCCGCCAAGGTCGCGCCGGGGTCTTCCGGCGGGCAGGGCAGCGGCTTCAACTCGACCAGGTCGGCGTCGACGACACCGGGCCAGATCCCGAAGATCACAGGTACCTCCTCATAGCCGTATACGGCTAACCGTATACGGGCAATGAGGTACTGTTCAAGCGTGCCCAAGAACGCGCTCGACAACCCGCTGGTGCTGCCGATCCTCGGCTTGCTCGTGGAGCAGCCGCGCCACGCGTACGCGGTGTTCAGCGAGG
Organism: Amycolatopsis sp. NPDC051372; assembly: GCF_040682095.1. Classification (NCBI taxonomy): domain Bacteria; kingdom Bacillati; phylum Actinomycetota; class Actinomycetes; order Pseudonocardiales; family Pseudonocardiaceae; genus Amycolatopsis; species Amycolatopsis sp. NPDC051372. The sequence goes on along the minus strand of NZ_JBFBAF010000020.1, from coordinate 87,516 downwards.
TCCGCAGCCGTTACGGCTACCTCGAAGTGCGCAACGCGACCGTTTACACGCTGCTGGACCGGCTCACGGCCGAGGGGTGGGTCGCAGCCACGGGCGGGACCGAGCGCGACGTGCTGGCGGTGACCGACGACGGCGTGGCCGCGCTGGCCGAGCGCGTGCGCAAGCAGCTCGGCGCGGATCTGACCGGTGGGCCGCCGTTCGTGACGGCGTTGGCGTACCTCGGGATTCTGCCGCCGCCAGAAGCACAAGCCGTGCTGCGCGAGCGGATCGAGCTCGTGCGGGAGGAGATCGCAGGACTCGAAACCGCCACGCGCGAAGCGGCCACGCTCGAGGTCCACATGATCGAGGCGCACTACCTGCTCTCGCGGCTGCACCACGACGTCGAGTGGCTCGAACGCACGGCGGACCGCATCGGTAAGGGCGAGCTCGCTTGGCCTCAGTGACCGCCGCCCGTCAACGCGATCGTGCGGTCGGTGTGCGCGGCCAGCAGTGGATCGTGGCCGGCGACGAGGACGGCGGCGCCCGCGTCGGCGGCGGTGCGCAGGCGGGCGAGGACGACCTCGGCGTGGGTGCGGTCCTGGTGTGACGTCGGTTCGTCGGCCAGGACGAGCGTGGGTGCGGTGGCCAGGGCGCGGCCGACGGCGGCGCGTTGTTGTTCCCCACGGCTGATTTCGGTGGGGAGGCGGTCGGCGAACTTGGCGAGGTCGAGGGTTTCCAGCAGCTTGGCGAGGTCGGCGTTGCCGCCGGTTCGGGCGGCGAAGGCGAGGTTGTCGGCGACGGTGAGTTCGTCGAACAAGCCGATGGACTGCGGCACGAAACCCAGGTGCTGCCACGGCGTTCGCGCCATGGGGACATCCGGCAACGACGACCCCGGCGTGACGCTGCCGGTGTCCGGGGTCTCCCAGCCGCCGGCGATCATCAGCAGCGTGCTTTTGCCGGAACCCGAAGGGCCGGTCAACGCGACGAGCTCGCCGGGGTGCAGCTCGAAGCTGATCGGGCGCAGCACTTGGGTGCGGCGGTAGCTTTTCGAGACGTCGGTGAGGATGAGCACGGTCATCGGATACGTCCGTCCACGAGTTCGATCACGTCGTCGGCCACGGTGACCAGTTCGGGGTCGTGGGTGGCGACCACCACGGCGTGCCCGAGGGTCGCCAGCCGGCGAACGGCGTCGCCGACCAGGTGGGCCGAAGCGCGGTCGAGCTGGGCCGTCGGCTCGTCGGCGAGCAGCGCGGCGGGATCGCCGGCAGCGGCGAGGGCGAGGGCGACGCGTTGCTGTTCGCCGCCGGAGAGGCCGCTGGGTTTGCTCTCGCCGCGGTGCCCGAGGCCGAGGGTGGTGAGCAGTTCGCTCGACGGGGTGCCGGCGCTGCGCAGGCGGGTGGCGAGTTCGAGGTGTTCGTCGACGGTGAGGTAACCGAGCAGGTTGTCGACGGGGTTCTGGAAAACGTAGCCGAGGCGCCGGCGCCGGAGTCCGCGCCGGCCCCGGGCGGACAGGGCGGTGGCGTCGATGCCATCGATCTCGACGCGGCCGCGCACGGGACGTTCGAGACAGGCGAGGATCCGCAGCAACGTGGACTTGCCGGAGCCGGACGGTCCGACGAGCGCGGTGACCCGGCCGCGGGCGGCGGACACGGAAACCTCCTGCAGGGCAACGACGTCGTGGGTCGCGGTCCGGTAGGTCTGGTGCACGTCTTCGCACCAGAGGGCGTCAGTTCGTGTCACGTAGCACCTCCGACGGGCGGGCACGCGAGACGGCGCGCTGGGCGGCGAGGGTGGCGAACACGGCGGCCAGCAGGGTCGCCGCGGCGAGGCGGGCGGTGAGCGACCACGGAGTGGCGATCAGGGTGCCGGGTGCGGCAGCGGGGTCGAGATCGTAACCGGCGCTGGTGATGACGACGGCGATCGCGGCGAAGCCGAGGCCGGCGACGAAGCCGGTGGCGAGCAGGCCGCCGACCTCGTAGAGCAGGGCGCGCCAGTGTGCGCGGGGTCCGATGTCCATGCGCCGCAACAACAAGTACGCGCTGCGCCGCGCTCGTGCCCGCGAATTCAAGTACAGTAACAGCCCCACGAGCACGATCGCGCCGGCCAGCACGGACACCGCGGTGAGGAACAGGAACGTGTAGGTGATGGCCGCGTAGACGCCGTTCGCGGTCACGTCCTGGGCCTGGCTCAGCGTGCCGACGGGGACGTGGCCGGCCGACAGCGCGGGGACGATCCGCGCCGGGTCGCCGCGCAGCCACAGCTCGGGGTGCAGGTTCTCGCCGGCCAGCCGGGTGAGCACGTCGCGGCGGACGAACATCAACGGGAACCCGGCGCTCTTCCCGGGCAGCTGCGTGACGCTGGTGACGGAGAACTCGACGGTGTGGCCGTTGATCTCCACCTGCGTCCGCCCGGACGTGCCGGGGATCCCGGCCAGCACGCCGGCGGGTGCGCCGGGTGCGCTCAGCCCGGCGATCAGGTCCTCGAGGGTCGGGCCGGGCAGGAGGTTGTCCCAGAAGGCGGTGCTGGTGAACGTCGCCGGGTCGACGCCGAGGACGTTGACAGTGGTGTGCCCGACCGTGCCGGAGTCGTAGCGCTCGACGAAACTCGACGCGAACCCGGGTGGCGCCTGCGCGGGCCCGGTCAGGTCGACGACCACGTCGGTGCCGACCACGAGCTGGCCCTCGGCGTGCAGCGTGCGCTCGACCGAGCCGGTGACCGTGGTCGCGTACACCGACAGCGCGATCGGGATCGCCGTCGCGCCGACCAGCACGGCCGCGGCAGCCGGCGCGGACGCGAGCCGCCGCCAGGACAAGAAGGCGACCGCGCGCGACGGTGACACCGGGCGCAGGCGTACCACGGAGAACCGCACGATGCGCGCGGCCAGCAGCGCCAAGCCGATCACCAGCAGCAGCGGCACCACGATCAGCCGTGGCGGGATCCGCGCGACGGTCCCCGCCGCACCCACACCCGCTTCCGGATCGCCACCGAGCACGAAATAACAGACAACCGCGGCGCCGAGCGGCAGCAGTTCCCACGGCCAGCTGCGGCGGCTCGTGGTGCGCGCGTCGAACAACGCGGTGATCCGGCGTCGGCTGGAAACGGCGATCGCCCCCAGCGTCACCAGCAGGGCGGCGGCGGCGCCGAGCACGGACCCGACCAGTGCGCCGGGCGTGACGAGCGGGCTCGGCCCCAGCGCCGCCACCAGGTAGCGCGCGAGCAACCAGCCCGCGGCGCTGCCGAACACCACAATCGTGCCGACCTCCAGCACCGCTTTGCCCACCAACGCGAGCGGTCCTACCCCACGCGACGACAACACCGCAAGCTCGGCGCGGCGCCGGTCCGCCCAGAACGAGCCCGCCGCCGCGGCGATCACCAGCCCGGCCAGCGCGCCCACCGCGCCCATCGGCACGACGGTGGTGGCCAGCTGAGTGGTGACCTGGTCGGCGCGGACCACCATGCCGCCCAGTGAAGACGTGTACTCCGTGCTGCCGAAACGGTGGAACGCCTGCCCGAGCGGGTCGCCGGGGTTCTCGGTGCGGGCCCGGACGTGCTCCAGCGCGGCCACCACGGGCGGCGCGCTCGCCGTGGTCGTCCCCGTGGTGTCGACGGAGCTCTCCACCAGGTTCTGCACGCCGGAGTTCTGGGTGGCGATGTGGAAGAAATCGTCCGGCGACACGAGCGCCACCGGGTAGGTGCCGGCGTTGGAGAGCGGGCTCCCGCGGTAGAGGCCGACGAGGCTGCACCAGTACTGCTGGTCCGGCAGCGAACGCAGGTCGCGGTAGATCCCGGCGACGCGCATCGTCGACGTACTGCCGCCTTCCGGCGCGGTGGCTTTGCCGGCGGGCTTGAGATCGTTGCGGGACCCGCCGCGGACGGTCACGAGGTCGCCGGCGTGGAGGTTCTTGAGCGCCGCGAACTGGTCCGGCAGCCAGATGCCCGGCCCGGTCCCGCGCTGGACGACCTGGATGTGGCTCTGGAAGCCGGTACGCGAGATGAGGTTGACGACCGTCTGCTCCGGGTGCGCGGGCGGGCCCGTCGCCGTTTCCACCGACGCGCCGGAGACCACGGTCGACACCGGCGCCGAAGCCCGCGGCACCTCGGCGGTGGCCTGACCGGCCAGCTTCGCGCGCGTGTCGTAGAGGGTCTTCCCGACCTGCTCGGCCACGGCGGGGTCGCGCTGCTGCATCGGCAGGCCGCCCTGCCACTGCGCGCCGACCGCCCACTCACACGCCAGCGACGTCTGCTGCTGAAGCGTTGCGTTGCCCGCCGCCGAAAGGAACAACGCGACCGCGGTGGCCGGCAGCGCCACCAGAATCGCGGCCGCCGCGACGGCGATCACCACCGCCGGATTGCGCCACCCCGTCCGCACGGCCCGCGACCACGGCGTGGGCAACCCCCTCCTCGGCATGCCGAGGAGTTTCACACAAGCGTTTGCCCGTCAGGGCGCGCTGAGATCGTTTCGAAACGGCACGCTGGCCAACTGCACCCGCGCGACGACGGGCTGTGGCGGAATCCCGCTCAGCGGGGCGGTTCGGGGTGCGCGTGCCCGTCCGGCGCGCAGTGCGAGCACACGCCGGTGAGGATCGGCGCACTCGTGCTTTCGGCCGTGCCGACGGAGTCGAGGCGGCCGCAGTTCGTGCACAGCAGGTGGCCGTGTTCGGGCCCGGTCAGCTCGTAGCGCTGAGCGACACCGACGGTGTCGAAGCGGCGGACGAGCCCGGCGGACACACCCGTGGCGAGGACGTCGTGGATCACCCGGGTGGAGGCGAAGCGGAGGCGGTCTCGGACGTGGGGGAGCAGCTCGGCGACGGTGGTGTGCGGCTGCTCGGCGAGGGTTTCGAGCACGACCTGGCGGGCGGTGGTCACGCGCAGGCCGGCGCGGCGCAGGCGGGCGCCGGCGTCGATCTGGCCGGGCGACGGCTGGGGGAGCGTGGGAGTCGTGGGCACAAGACCTTTCTAGTGCCTAGAGTTGATGGAGTCAATTGTCAGATGGAGTCAAGTGTGGGTTACGCGGGGGCGTAAGCGCAGGTGGGCAGGGGTTCGGCGGGTCACCTGTGAGCTTCTCCACGCCAGAGTTGATGCAGTCCATTCTGGGGTACGCTGCCCGCATGGATGCGTTCGGGGTGCGGTTGCGCCGGGTAGGGCTGCGCAACACGCCGCAGCGGCGGGCGGTGCTGGCCGCGGTCGAGCGCCACCCGCACTCGACGGCGGCCGAACTCGCCGTGGACCTCGAGGCCGACGGCGCTGCCGGCGGGCTCTCCCGGCAGGGTTTGTACAACGTGCTCGAAGACCTGGTCTCGGCCGATCTGCTGCGTTCGCTGGAACCCGCGGGCTCGCCCGCGCGCTTCGAGCCGCAGCGGCACGACAACCACCACCACCTCGTGTGCCGCGGCTGCGGCGCGATCCAGGACGTACCGTGCGCCGTCGGCGCCCCGCCGTGCCTCGACCCGGTCTCCGCGCCCGGCTTCCGCGTCGAATCGGCCGAAGTGACGTGGTGGGGCGTATGCGACGCGTGCGCTTCCGCTGCTGAGTGACTCCCGTCCACAATGGACTGACGGCCGCCGGGCCTTCGGTGGTGTCACGTTACGTGCGGTCAGTTTCTCGCCACTCCGTGCGGCATCACGTTTTCCGGGTTTCCATCCGCGGGAAGCTCAACTTCTGCCGGGAGCAAGCTGAATGCTGCGCGGAGGCCACGAAGTTCAACAGTCGGCGCCGGCTCTAGTCGTCCGGCTGCGCCCGCAGGTGGCGGCGCAGCGTCTCGTCACTGCCCAGGCCACTGCGCCGCGCCGCCGCGGCCACGGTCTCGCCGCTCATCACCAGCGCGATCGCCGCTTCCCGGCGCACCGCGGCGACGTAGGTGGCAGGCGTCTGGCCCGTGCCTGCCTTGAACAGCCGTGAGAGGTGGCGGGTGCTGAGGCCGGCGCGCTGCGCCATGCTCGTGAGGCAGTGGTCGCCGGCCGGGTCGGCGGCGACCTCGTCGCAGAGCGCGCGGACGATGTCGCGGCGCGGGCGCGGGGTGCGGGCGGGCACGGACAGCTGCGGCTGCGCCCCGCGGCGGCGCATGAAGACCACCAGCTCGCGCGCGATCTCGTGGGCCAGGATGTCGCCGGCGTCCTCCTCGACCAGTGCGAGCGCGAGGTCGATGCCGGAGCTGACGCCGGCGGAGGTGAGCACGTGGCCGTCCCGGACGTAGATCGCCTCGGGGTCGACCTCGACGGCGGGGTAGCGCTCCTGCAGCGTGTCGGCGTGGCGCCAGTGCGTGGTGGCGCGGCGGCCGTCGAGCATGCCCGCGGCACCGAGCGCGAAGGCGCCCGCGCACACCGACGTCACGCGCCGGGCTCCGCGCGCGAGGTGCCGGATCGAGGTGAGCAGCTCGGCGTTCGCCCCCGGTTTCACGAGGCACTCGCCGCCGGGCACGACCAGCGTGTCGACGCCGGTCAGGTCGGCCGCGGCCTGGTCGACGCCCAGGCGCAAGCCGCTCGACGTGGTGATGTCGCGCCCGTCCGGGGAGCACATCGTGACGACGTAGCCGGTGCCGAGCTCGGCGGCGACGTCGAACACCTCGAGCGGCCCGGTCACGTCGAGCAGCCGGACGCCGTCGAAAACCAGGACGGCGATCGGGACATCCGGTCTCGACAGGCCCACCCGGGGAATCTACGACGGCCCCCGGCCACGGGAAAGGGCCGGATGTGTGGGCTGCGTGTCCGCACCCGGTCGGTTACCCGGTGTTAGCTTTTCCTCGGTCGACGCGAAGGCGGTGCCCAGGATGAAGCTGCAACACGGTCTCGGCGGTCTCGAAGGGCTCGAGGGTTACCCGTTGGACTACGAGAAGCGCGTGTTCGTCGAAGACTGGGAGAAGCGCATCTTCGGCATCCACGCGGCGATGATGGGCCTGAGCGCCTCCTTGCGCGGCTCCGTCGCCGGCTACGACCTCGACGCGGTGCCCACCACGTTCCGCACCACGTGGACGTGGGCCCACCTGCGCTCGGGCGCGGAGGCGATGCACCCGTTCGAGTACTTCAAGTTCCGCTACTACGAGAAGTGGCTGGGCGGCATCAGCGCGTACCTCGTCGAGCAGGGTTACCTGACACAGGAGGAGCTGGACGCCGCCACGGAGCGCTTCCGCGAGCAGCCGCAGTCGCAGCTGCCCGAACGCGACGCCGAAGCCGTCGACGAGCAGGTGCTCGACTACCTGCGTCGCGGCGACACACCGAGGCGCGGCCCGGCCACGCCGGCGTTCGCGGTGGGCGACGAGGTCGTGGTGCGCAACCCGCCGGCCACGGAGCACACGCGGCTGCCCGGGTACCTGCGCGGGCACCGCGGCCGGGTGGAGCGCGTGTTCGAGGGCAACTACTCGTACTTCGTCTCGACCGGCGGCGACGGGCTCGGGGAGCCGATGTCGGTGTACATCGTGCGGTTCGAGCCCGAGGAGTTGTGGGGCGAGGAAACCGAACGCGCGGCCGGCCCGCTGTACGCCGAGCTGTACGAGACCTACTTGTCCGCCGGATCGACGAGGGACGGAAACCGATGAGCGAGCTGTTCGCCTACCCCGACGACCGCGAGGAGGCGAGCGCCGCGCAAGTCAAGGCGCTCGAGGCGCTCCTGATCGAGAAGGGCGTGATCACCGGGTCCACTGTGGACAAGGTGCTCGGCTACTTCGAGTCGGAGATGACGCCGCTCAACGGCAAGAAGATCGTGGCCCGCGCGTGGGTCGACCCGGAGTTCGCGCGGCTGCTGGCCACGGACACCCCGAAGGCGATCGCGCAGCTGGATCTGCCCGAGGGCATGGCCGGCGCCGAGGGCGAGCACATCGCGGCCGTGGTCAACGAGCCCGGCGTGCACAACCTGGTGATCTGCTCGCTGTGCTCGTGCTTCCCGTGGCCGGTGCTGGGGCTGCCGCCGTACTGGTACAAGGACCCGGTGTTCCGTTCCCGCGCGGCGCGCGAGCCGCGGGTGGTGCTGGCCGAGCTGGGTGTGGAGCTCGACGACGACACCGAGGTGCGCGTGTGGGATTCGAGCGGGCACTCGCGGTGGTTCGTGGTGCCCGCGCGCCCCTCGGGCACGGAGGGCTGGAGCGAGGAACAGCTCGCCGAGCTCGTGACGACGGAGTCGATGATCGGCGTGGCCCTCGCGGGCCCGGCGGCGTGAGGAGGCGGGCGTGGCGATCGACATCAGCACGCTGAACTACGACGAGACCGGGCACGTGAAGTTCCACTCGTCCTGCTCCACGGACCTCGAGCAGCCCGTGTTCGACGCGGAGTGGCAGCGGCGCGCGTTCGGCCTGGCGGTGGCGTTGTCGGAGTTCGGCCACTACGCGTGGGAGGACTTCCAGCGCGAGCTGATCGCGGCCATCGGCTCGTGGCAGTCCGCACCCGATGACGAAAAGGGCCGCTGGGAGTACTACCAGCACTGGGTGACGGCGCTCGACACCGTCGTCCGGCGCCACGGCCTGCTCGAAGAGGGGTACGTCAACCCCGAGGACCGCGACTGAGGGTGAGCGCGTTCACCTAGACTTCCTCCTCACCGGGCGAGCGGCTCGCCGGGGCGACGCGGAGGAGGCGGCAGGGTTGGTCAGCCGGGCCGAGAAGAACGAATCGAACCCCGACCTGGGCGTCCTCGCCGGGCGGCTGCTGTTCGCCGTGCAGCACGAGCTCTTCACGTCGCTCGCCGCCCAGGGCTTCTCCGACCTCCACCCGCGCCACGGCGCCGTGCTCGCCTACCTGGACACCGAGGGTGTCCGGGCAACCGAGCTTTCGCGTCTTTCGGGGCAGCACAAACAGGTGATCGGGACGATGATCGACGAGCTGGAGGCCCTTGGGTACGTCGAGCGCCGCCCGGACCCCGCCGACCGCCGCGCGAAGTTGGTCTGCCCGACGGAGCGCGGGCTGGCCGAGATGCGCGCGGCGGGCCGGATCATGACGGCTTTGCAAGAGCGGCATGCGCGCCGGTTGGGGCGTGAGGTCTATACGCAGTTCAAGGCGGTGCTGCTCGATGTGGTGGAGCATCAGCGAAAACGCACGGTGTGACGCGGTCAGAGCGCCAGCGGAAGTCGTAGGTGTATTCGCCCACATTTTCGTTGGCTTCTCTGAAGGCGTCGGTCATCAACCGGGTGAGGAGCTGCTCGGGTTTTCGTGGGGGTGCGTTTCCCGGCACCGCGCGATGCGGGCCTCGGGGTCGGGGAAGCGTCGTCGGGCACCTTTGCGGAGGCTCGCTTCGGTGGTGTCGAACGCGAAGGGAATCGAGTAGAGGTTGGCTTCTTCGGCGGTTGGTGCCGGCGAGGAGGCCGACGTCGCCGCGGATGCCGTCGGCGGGTTGGCGCGTCAGGAATCGCCGTCGAGGACGGGTTTGAAGGGGCTGCTGCTGAGCGAGGGGTCGAGGAAGTCGTGCTCCGGCTCGAGGTGCTCGGTCAGATCGAGGATGCGCTCGTCACTGAGGTCCGCCAGCGCGGCGGCCGTGGCGGGCCGGCCGAGGGCTTCCCTGAAGGCTCGCGTCGTGACCGCGGCGCGTTCGGGCGGGTAGCAGCACAGGGCGTGACCGCTCTGGCTGATGCCGCGACGGCACAGGTCCGTCAGCGTGGTCATCAGCGCCAGCACGAGCATGGCGCCGGCGGACTGCCCGCCGACGGTGACGTTCCCCGAATCCCCGCCGAAGTTCGCGATGTTCTCGTTGATCCACCCGAGAGCGGCCAGCACGTCGAGCAGCCCGCGATTGGCGGGCGCGTCGGGCAGATCGAGCCAGCCGATCGCGCCGAGCCGGTAGTTCACGGTCACCAGCACGATCCCGTCGCGGGGAAAGGCCGCACCAGCGTACACGGGCGCGTGGCCGGTCCCGGTGGCGAAGCCCCCGCCGTGCAGGAAAACGAGCACGGGCAGGTTCCTCGTACCGTGATCCGGCGTGGAGACGGTGAGGTTGAGGTAGTCGCCTCGTGCCGTGGTCTTCCCGAGAACCGGCGACAGATCAGCCCGCCCGAACGGCCGCATCCGCTGCGGCGCGGTGGCCCTCGCCGCACCCCTGACGCCGTCCCACCTGGGCAGCGGCCCCGGCGCGGCAAACCGCCGCGCCCCGACCGGCGTCGGCGCGTACGGAATCCCGGCGAACGTGACCCCGTGCGCGCCCCGGCGGCCGAGCACCTTGCCCGAACTGGTGCGCACGCTGGTCACCGGATCCACCGGGTGGCCTCAGCGCAGCGCGTCCTGCAGGGCCGCCAAGCCCACCGGTCCCACCGCGAGCGCGTCGTGGTGCCATTGCCGTAGCGAGAAGTCCGGGCGGGAACCCGCCTCCGAGCGCGCCGCGAGCCAAGAGCGTTCCCCCAGCTTGTACGCGATCGCCTGGCCCGGCCAGCCGAGGTAACGCACCACCTCGGGGTGGACGCGGTGCTCGGACGCCAGCCCGCGTTCGTGGAGCACGCGGCAGGCCGTGTCGAAGTCCCAGCGCGAACCGTCGGGCAGCGGCAGATCCAGGTGCGCGCCGATGTCGATGACGACGCGGGCGGCGCGCATGGCGGAGCCCGCGAGCATGCCGAGGCGGGTGCCGGGCTGGGTGTACCAGCCGAGTTCGTCGGCGAGGCGCTCGGCGTAGAGGGCCCAGCCCTCGGCGTGACCGCTGACGGAGTGCACGCGCGCGAAGCGGCTGACGCGGTCGGCGGCGAGCTTCGCGGTGCCGATCTGCAGGTGGTGGCCCGGCACGCCCTCGTGGAACACCGTGGTCAGCTCCGACCACACGGCGAAGCGCGAACGTCCGCCGAGCGGCCACCACGTGCGGCCCGGGCGGGAGCCGTCTTCGCTGGGGCCGGTGTAGTACGGCGCGCCCGACGCCGAACCGTGAGCGAGGGTCACGTCGATCGCGCGCAGCGGTTCCGGGATGTCGAAGTGGGCGGCGGCACCGGCCATCGCGCGGTCGTGGGCGGCGCGCAGCCAGTCCACATAGGCCGGTTCACCGTCCACAAAGTACTGCTCGTCGAGCAGGGCCAAGGCCTGGGCGACCGAAGCGCCCGGACGCACCTGGGCCGCCTCTGCCGCCAGTTCCTGCTCGATGCGCTCCAGCTCGGCCCAGCCCCACTCGTACGCCTCGGCCAGGTCGATGTCGGCGCCCAGGCTCAGGCGCGCGCCGGCCGCGTAGCGTTCGGCGCCGACGCCCTCGACCGAGGTCGCGCGCGGTGCGTAGTCCTCGCGCAGGAAGCGGGCCAGCTCGGCGTAGCCGCGGTGGGCGGCGTCGGCGGCGGAGCGCAGGTCGGTGCCGAGCGGGCCGTCGCCGTACGCCTCGACCAGGGATTCGTGCACGCCGGCGAACCGGTCGGCCTGCGACGCCGTCTCCAGGGCTTGCCGGCGCGCGGCGACGAGGCCGCGGTCGAGCCCCGCACGCAGGGATGTCTGCCAGGCCGCCAGCATCGTCTCCACGCCGGCGAGGCGCACGCCGATCACGTGCCAGTCGTCGTCTCCGGTGCGCGGGAGCATGTCCACGGTGTCGCGCAAGGAAGTCAGCACGCCGAACTGTGCCTTCACCGTCCGCAGCGGCTCGCCGAGGTCGTGCCACGCGAGCTGAGCCTCGAGCCGTTCCTTCAGGTGCGCGCCCGCGATGCGGTCCTCGCCCGACTCGGGCGTGAGCGTCGCCAGGGTCGCGAGCGTGCGGCGAGCTTGGTCGGCGCGAGCTTCGAAACCGTCGGGCGAGAAGTCGGTGAGCGTAGCGGGGTCGGGGGTGGTGATCCCGCGCATCGTCGCGGCCACGGGGTCCAGAGCGGCTTCTGCGGTCACGTGCTCGTCGGAGAGCTGGAAGATCGGCGTCACGCGGCTCACGCTATACCCGCTCCGCGAAGCCGGCGTGCACTTCGGGAAGTCACACTGCTTGGCGAGAACACCGGTGACCACTAGGATCCCGCCATGCGCTCCGTGGTGATTCTCGCCTTGGACAGGGTCGTGCCGTTCGACCTGGCCACGCCCATCGAGGTGTTCACCCGCACGCGCCTGCCCGACGGCCGGGCCGCCTACCAGGTGCGCGTGTGCGGTCCGGCCGAGGAAATCGACGCCGGTGCCTTCACGATCCGGCCGCGGCACGGCCTCGAAGCGCTCGCCGAAGCGGACACGATCATCGTCCCCGGCCGCGACGAGCTCGAAGAAGTGCCTGCCGACGTCGTCGATGCCCTGCGTGCAGCCGCGGCGAAGGGCACGCGCATCGCGTCCATCTGCTCCGGCGCGTTCATCCTCGCCGCCACCGGCTTGCTCGACGGGCAGCGCGCCACCACGCACTGGGTCGCCGCGCCGCAGCTCGCCGCCCGCTACCCGGCGATCGAGGTCGACGCGGACGTGCTCTACGTCGACAACGGCACCATCCTCACCTCGGCCGGCGCCGCCGCGGGCCTCGACCTCTGCCTGCACCTCATCCGCCGCGACCACGGCTCCGCGGTCGCCGCCGACGCCGCCCGCCTGTCCGTGATGCCGCTCGAACGCGAGGGCGGCCAGGCGCAGTTCATCGTCCACGACCAGCCGCCCACCCCACGCGGCTCGGTGCTCGAACCGGTGCTGCGCTGGCTCGACGAGAACTGCGCGAAAGACCTCACGCTCGACGACATCGCTGCCCACGCCGGCATGAGCAGCCGCACGCTCAACCGCCGCTTCCGCGAACAGACCGGCACCAGCCCGCTGCAGTGGCTGCTGCGCGCCCGCATCCGCCAGGCGCAGCACCTGCTGGAAGCCACCGACCACGGCGTCGACCGCATTGCCGGTCAGGTCGGCTTCGGCTCGCCGACGTCGTTCCGCGACCGCTTCAAACGCATCGTGGGCACCAGCCCGCAGGCCTACCGCGGCAGTTTCCAGCGGCGCTGAGCGCCGCCCTTGAACACGGGAAACCGGCCGGACGCGACGGCAACCGCCGCGCCCGGCCGGGGGATCAGTGCAGCAGCCCGGTCAGCTCGGAGAGGTCACCGAGGGCCGCCAGGCCGTAGGTCAGCTCCGTGATCCGGTCGGCCGTCTCCGCGGAGACCACGCGCGTGGCGTTCAGGCGGAACTTCGTGGCCAGCTCCTCCGCGGACAGCGGGTTGTCCGGCCCGCCGCGGTTGACGTCCACCCGCTCTTCCACCTCGGTCCCGTCGGTGAGACGCGCGCGCAACACCGCGGGGAACTGGTGCGGGAAGATCTCGTCGCACCGTGAGTCCGGCACGCACGTCACCTTCGCCGCCAATGCGAGCCGCTCGGGGTCCGCCGCCGCGGAGTCGGTGAAGTCCTCGTGGAACACGCCCAGCCCGCCGCCGCCGAGGAAGCCCGCCGCGACCGTGTACGGGCCCGAGAACGCCGCGTGGTAACCCGACTTCGGGTGGATCTTGTCCTCGCGCGGCTCGCCGATGGTGCGCAGCACGGCCGTCGGCGCGCCGAGTTCTAGACTGGCAATCGAGGCCGGATCCACGCCGCGAGCCCGCAGGCGGCGCGCGGCGTCGATGCCCGCGTGCGTGAAGTGGTTGCAGGGATACGGTTTGAAGAAGATCCCCGGGAGCTCCCAGTCGGTGCCGAGCCCGTTGACGATCTCGTCGACGTGGGCCTGGTCCCCGCAGAACGCCTGCAGGAAGCCGAACCGGCCCTCCAACACCGTCGGCGGACCCGTGATTCCGTGGCGCGCCATGCCGGCCGCGGTCACCGCCGCGTGCGCGGCCCAGCCGCAGTGCACGCGCTTCACCGTGCCGCCGGTGCGGTTGGCCTCGAGCAGGCCGGAGCCCATGCTGGCCGCGATGCCGATGGCGTCGGCGATCCCGGATTCGTCCACATCGGACAGCATCGCCGCGGCCGCCGCCGCGCCGAGGGCGCCGCAGATCGCCGTGGCGTGCAGGCCGTGCTCGAAGAACACGGAGTTGCCGAGCTCCTCGTCGTACCCCGCCATGCCGAGCCGTACCGTGATCTCGACGCCCACACCGATCGCGTCGAGCAGCTGCGCGCCCGTGGCACCGCGGGATTCCGCGACGGCGAGCGCTGCCGGCACGACCGAAGCCGACGGGTGCAGCACCGAAGGCAGGTGCGTGTCGTCGAAGTCGAGCGAGTGCGCGAGGGTGCCGTTGAGCAGGGCCGCGCTCGGGTCGGGCAGCTTCTCGCCGAGCCCGATGGCCGTGGCCCGGCCGGACCCACCCCACTCCCGCACCAGCGCGCCGACCGCCTGAGCCGGCCGCTCGCCCGTAGCCGCCAGGCTGTTGCCCAGCACATCGAGCACCCGCCGGGCGGCGTCGTCCCGCAGCTCCGACGGCAACCCCTTGGCGCGCACCGAAGTCGCGAACTCCGCGACGTGCTGCACGACGGTTTTCGTGATGGTCTGGGTCATGCCGTCACCGCCGCGAGCGGGCGCACGGGGGAGCCGGTGCCGCCGACGATCCGCAGCGGCGCCAGCACGAACACGAACTCCGAGAGGCCTTCCTCGGCCACCGCTTCGAGGTTCAGGTGCTCCATGATGAAGATCCCGGACTGCACCAGGAGAATCCGGTGCACCGGCAGCACCGCGTGCCCGGCGCCGGCCGGGATCTGCTCGTACGCCGTGGTGTCCGAGCCAGTCGCGGCGATCTTGCGCTCGGCCAGCCACTCAGCGGCTGACGTCGCGGCGCCCGGAACGCCGGTCTCCTTGCCCATGTATGCGGTCGCGTCGCCGAAGTTGCGCGCCCACCCGGTGCGGATCAGCGCGACGTCACCGGGACCGGGCTCGGTGCCCGCGCGCTTCGTGGCGGCTTGGAGGTCCTCGGCGGTGACGCCGTAACCCGGCTCCAGCGTGCGAACGCCGTGCACCGCGGCGACGTCGAGCAGGACCGCGCGGCGCAGCAGGCCGGGCAGGTTCTCGGCGCCGTGCGTGCGGAACACCCCGCCCTGCTGAGCTTCGGCCGCGTCGACGCCGCCGTGCAGCTCACCGTCGTGGCTGACGTGCGAGAGCGCGTCGATGTGGGTGCCGACGTGACCGCCGGTCACGATGATCTCGTTGGCGGCCGATCCGCCGTCCGGGCGGCGCATGTCGCCGTGGCGGCGGATCAGGGTCATCCGGAACCCGGGATGGTTCGGCGAGCAGGGCATGCCGGTGAAGAACGGCTGACCGAGCTCGATCAGCCGGACCCCGCCGGAAACCGCCGCCAGCAACGGATCCTGGGTACGTGTCATGAGTGCGCGCCTTCCTCACTGTGCCGTTCGTTACCAATCCGACCACAGTCACGGCCGAATGCCTTACTTAGCAACGGTTACGTCGTTCTCCGGGGTCGGCCTGCTTTTGGCCGGATCAGTAACATGCTTTTCTCCCGACTCCGCATTCGCGGCCAGCGTGAGCACCCACTGGGCGCGGGCCACGATCGCGGCGTCGACGAACTGTCCGTGGTGGTCGATCCAGGCGGCTTCGCCCGACTCGGCGAGCCGGCCGACGAGCTCACGAGCCCACGCCGTTTCCGCCGGATCGGGAGCGCACACCTCGTGCACCACGGGAATCTGGGACGGGTGGATCACCGACCGGCCGAAGAATCCGGCGCGGCGCCCCGCTTCGGTGCTCGTGCGCAACCCGTCGAGGTCGCGCACGGCGGTCCACACGCTCTGCACCGGGCTCGGCAGCCCGGCCGCGCGCGCGGCCACGACAACCCTCGATCTCGGCCACACCAGCGCGTCTCCACCGGCCACGCGCAGGTCGGCGGCGAGATCCGCTTCACCGAGGGAAATTCCGGTGACGAGCGGGTGCGCGGTGGCCAGCGCGAGCGCGTTTTCCACGCCCAGCGCCGATTCGAGGATCGGGTACAACGCCACCCCGAGCGTGTCGGCGACGCGGCGCAGCTCGTCCGGGTCCTCGGCCTTGGGCACGCGCACCCCGGCCGGTTTGACGTCCGAAGCCGCCAGCGCGGCCAGGTCCGCCTCGCCCGCGGAAGACGCGGGAGCGTTGATCCGCACGAAAACCCGGGCGCCTTCGGCCAGCGTCTTCACCACAGTGCGGCGTGCCTCGTCCTTGGCGGCCACCGCGACGGCGTCCTCCAGGTCCACGACGACGGCGTCGGCCGGGCCCGCGAGGGCCTTGGCGATCCGGTCGGGCCGGTCGCCGGGCACGTAGAGCCAGCTGCGCACCACCGTCACTTGATCACGCCTTTTTCGCGCAAGGAAGCCAGCTCCGGCTCGCCGAAGCCGTAGCGGCCGAGGATCTCGGCGGTGTGCGCGCTGAGCGACGCGCCCGCCGAGGTGATCCCGCCGGGCGTCTCCGACAGCCGGAACAGCACGTTCTGCATCTTCACCGGGCCGAGCTCGACGTCGTCGACGGTCGTGATGCTGCCGAGCGCCGCGAACTGCGGGTCGGTCATCACGTCGGCGGCGGTGTAGATCGGCGCGACGGCGGCCTGCGCCTCTTCGAACGCCTTCACCACGTCGTCGCGGTCGCGCTCGGAGATCCACGAACCCACGGCGTCGTCGAGCTCGTCGGCGTGCTTCGCGCGTTCCGCACCGCTGGCGAACCACGGCTCGTCGATGAGCTCCGGGCGCCCGACCAGGCGCATCACGCGTTCGGCGATCGACTGGGCGCTCGTGGAGATGGCGACCCAGCTGCCGTCGCGGGTGCGGTAGGTGTTGCGCGGCGCGTTGTTCGTGGAGCGGTTGCCGGTGCGCGGCTGCAGCGTGCCGAGCTGGTCGTAGGCGATGATCTGCGGCCCGAGCAGCGTCAGGATCGGCTCGATGATCGCCAGGTCCACGACCTGGCCGCGCCCGGTCTGCTCGCGTGCCCGCAGCGCCGTCATCACGGCGAACGCGGTGGTCAGCGCGGCGATGCCGTCGGCGAGGCCGAACGGCGGCAGCGTGGGCGGGCCGTCGGGCTCGCCGGTGATGGCGGCGAACCCGCTCATCGCCTCGGCGAGCGTGCCGAAGCCGGGGCGCTTCGCGTACGGGCCGATCTGCCCGAAACCGGTCACGCGCGTGAGAACCAGGCCGGGGTTGATCTCGCGCAGCTCGTCGTAGCCGAGGCCCCAGCGCTCCAGCGTCCCCGGGCGGAAGTTCTCCACGACCACGTCGGCGTCGGCCACGAGCTTGCGGAAGATCTCCTGGCCCTCGGGGGAGCCGAGGTAGAGCGTGATGGCCTTCTTGCCGCGGCCGAGCATCTTCCACCACAGGCCGACCCCGTCGCGCTGCGCGCCGTGGCTGCGGACCGGGTCGCCGTTCGGGTGCTCGATCTTGATCACCTCGGCGCCGTAGTCGCCCAGCAGCGTCGCGGCCAGCGGACCGGCGAACAGGGTCGCGGTGTCGAGTACCCGGATCCCGGACAAAGCGCCCGTCATGGGGCCTACCTGCCTTTCTCGTCCGGCGACCCGAGGCTCGTGCTCATCGTTTCGCCGGGAGGAACAACTGTGAACGCGATGTTTCCTGCCCTTGTCGCGGGCTGGTCATCAAATTCGCACTGATCACGGCGTTCCGTCAAGTTATGCGCAGATATTGACCTGACGTGGAGGCCGGTGTCACGATATCCGGCAACAATCCCGGCGTTTCTTCCAGCGGAACGCCGATGCTGCCATCGGGAAGAGGCTTCCATTGGGAAGAGGTGACATGTCCGCGCGAAAGCTCACCGCCGTGCTCAGCGCGTGCGCCCTGTTCGCGGCGGCCGGGTGCGGAGGTTCGGCCCCGGCCGGGGCCGGTGGGGCGGCCGCGGGCCGGGACGAGGGCCCGGTGAAGATCGGGGCGTTGCACCCGGTCAGCGGATCCAACGCCGTCGACGGGCTCCAGATGCGCCGAGGCGCGCAGATGGCGGTCGACGCGATCAACGCGGCCGGCGGCATCAAGTCGCTCGGCGGCCGCAAGGTCGAACTGATCACGGGAGACACGCAGGGCAAGGCCGACATCGGCCAGAGCGAGGCCCAGCGGCTGATCTCCGCCGGCGCCGTGAGCCTCATCGGCACCTACCAGAGCGCGGTGAGCACCAACGTCGCCGTGGTCGCGGAACGCAACCGGGTCCCGTTCGTGATGGACGTGACCGCCTCGGACGCGATCTTCAGCCACGGCTACCGGTACTCGTTCCGCGTGCAGCCCGGCAGCAAGGCGATCGCCACCGCTGCCGCCCAATACCTCAAGGAGGTTTCGGAGCAGGCCGGGAAACCGGTCCACAAGGTGGCGTTCCTGCACGAGCAGAGCGATTTCGGCAGCGGCGCGGCCGACGCGTTCAACGCCGCGGCGAAGCAACTCGGTCTGGCCATCGGCCCGAACATCAGCTACGACGCCACCACCGTCAGCGACCTCACGGCGCAGATCACGCAGGTCAAAGCATCGGGCGCCGACGTGCTGGCCATCGCGGGCTACTACCGCGACAGCCTGCTCGCGGCGAAGGCCATCGACTCGGTGAAGCCGGCGCTCAACGCTGTGTGGGGCGTGTCCGACGGCGCGTTCGACCAGCCGAAGTTCGTGACCGACGCCGGCAAGCTCGGCGCGCTCTACTTCAGCGCCAACTACCACTACGACGCCACCAACGCGAAGACCGTCGCGTTGCGCGAGCAGTACCAGCGCCAGTTCGGAGACCCGATGCGCACCGGCGCCGTGCTGTCCTACGACGCGATCGACGTGATCGCGCAAGCGGTCGAGAAGGCCGCGAGCACCGATCCCGAGAAGGTCCGCGACGCGATCGCCGCGTCGACCGTCGCTCCCCTGACCGTGGGCCACGGGCCGATCTCCTTCGCCGCCAACGGCGACAACCGCAATGCGTTCCCCGTCCTCATGCAGGTTCGCGACGGTCAGGTCAAGCAGGTCTTCCCCCCGGACAAAGCCGAATCCCGGCCCGACTACACGGTGAACTGGCGGCCATGAGCGAACTCTCCCCCGGGGCGACACTCGCCCCCGAATTCTCCCCTCCGGACGACACCAAAGCCCGGCAGCGCAAGGCATTCCTGAGCCGTGCCGGCGTGGTCGCCGTGGTGCTCGTGGTCGCGATCGTCGTCGCGCTCCTGCAGTCGGGCAGCGGCCTGGTGGTGTGGCAGTCGGTGGTCACCGGCATCCTCACCGGCGGGCTCTACGGCCTGATCGCGATGGGGCTGACGCTGATCTTCGGCGTGCTCGACATCGTCAACTTCGCCCACGGCGCACTGCTGGCCGTCGCGATGTTCATCTCCTTCGGCATGGTGGCCGGCACCGGCATGCACCCCTACCTCACGCTCATCGTCGCGGTCCCGGCGTTGTTCCTCATCGGCGCCGCCGTGCACCGCGGGCTGTTGTCGGGTTCCGCGGGCAAGACGCTGGAGAACCAGCTGCTCATCACCCTCGGGCTTTCACTGCTGCTGGAGAACCTGCTGCTGATGTTCTTCGGCGCCGAGCCCAAGAGCATCTCGCTGCCGGGCGATTTCCAGTTCTCGTTGCTGGGCGCGATCGTCGCGGGATCGCGGCTGTACGCGTTCCTCGGCGCGATCCTGCTCGGCGCGGTGCTGTTCTGGCTGCTGCGCCGCACCCGGCTCGGCACGGCGATCCGCGCGGTCGCCGCCCACGGCCCGGGCGCGGAGCTCGTCGGCATCAACGTGAAGCGGATCCACACCGTCACCTTCGCGATCGGCACGGCCTGCGCCGGTGCCGCCGCGGCACTGGCGGGACCGCTCGTCACGGTGACGCCCACGCTCGGCGAGCAGTTCAACATCACCGCGTTCGTGGTGGTGGTGCTCGGCGGGATGGGCAACGTCGTCGGCGCGCTCGTCGGCGGCCTGCTGATCGGGCTGGTCGAGCAGCTCACCACGATCTACCTCGGCGGCCAGAGCTCCCTGCTCGGCGTGTTCGTGGTCTTCGTGCTGGTGCTGTTCCTCCGTCCGCAGGGCCTGTTCGGGAGGCGAGCATGAGCACCATCACCATCGCGCCGCCGGCGTCGACCGACAAGGTCAAAGCGCCGGCGCTGCGTCCGCAGAACCGGCAGTACGCGATCCTCGCGCTGCTCGTGCTCATCGCGATCCCGCTGCCACTGATCCTGCCGGCAGCTCAGGGCGCGGTCGCCGTGCGCATCCTGATCTTCCTGCTCATGGCCGTGGGCTGGAACATCATGAGCGGCTTCGGCGGGATGTTCAGCTTCGGCCACGCCGCGTACTTCGGCCTCGGCGCCTACACCAGCGCATACCTGCTGGTGAAGCAGAACGTGTCGCCGTGGATCGGGATGCTGGCCGGGATGGCGGTGGCCGCCGCGGTCGCCGTGCTCATCGGGTACTTCTCGTTCCGCTACAAGCTCCAAGGCGCGTACTTCGCGCTGGCGACCTTCGCGTTCGCGGAAATGCTGCGGCTGATCGTGACCAGCAGCGCGTTCGCCAACAAGTCGGTGGGCTTCAGCGTGCCGCTGATCCAGGGCTCGTCGCTGTGGAAGATCCAGTTCCCGGCCGACTCACCCGCGTACTTCTGGGTGGCGCTCGTGCTGGCCGGGGCCGCGGTCGCGGTGAGCATCGGATACCTGCACTCGCGCGCCGGCCGCTACGTCACCGCGATCCGCGACGACGAGCTGGCGGCTTCGTCGCTCGGCGCGCCCGTGATGCGGCACAAGCTGATGACGGTGGCGCTCTCGGCGGCGATCACGGCCGTGGCCGGTGCCTTCTACACGCAGTACTACCTGTTCGTGAACCCCGATCTCGGGTTCGGTTCCGCGATCTCGATCCAGGCGATCGTGCCCGTGGTGATCGGCGGCATCGGCACGATCTGGGGCCCGGTGGTGGGCGCGATCATCGTCGGCTCGCTCACCGACGTCACGGCGACATTGCTGCGCACCCCGCCCGGGTTCCTCGGGTTCCTGCAGGGTCGCAGCGGGCTCGACGTGGTGCTCTACGCCGTACTGCTGATCCTCATCGTGCGGTTGCTGCCGAAGGGCATCGTCGGAACGCTGGTAACGAGGTGGCGGCGATGAACCTGGTTCAGGTCAAGGGCGTCGGCAAGTCCTTCCGAGGGCTGCACGCGCTGTCCGATGTGGACTTCGAGGTGGCCGAGGGCGAGATCCTCGGCATCATCGGGCCCAACGGCGCGGGCAAGACCACGCTGTTCAACGTGGTGTCGGGCGCGCTGAGGCCCGACACCGGCCGCGTGCACCTCGCGGGCGCCGACGTGACGGGCCGTTCGCCGGACCGGATCGCGCGCGCCGGCATGGTGCGCACGTTCCAGCTGATGCGGCCGTTCTCCAGTATGACCGTGCTGGAGAACGTGAGCCTGGCCGCGCAGCACCACCGCTTCGCGGCGAAAGACCTGCGGAAACACTCGCTCGACGTCGTCGAACGCGTGGGGCTGGGGCCGTGGGCACACCGCGCGGCACCGGACCTGCCGACGGCGGGGCTCAAGCGCCTGGAGCTGGCCCGCACGCTCGCGATGCGGCCCAAGGTGCTGCTGCTCGACGAGGTGCTGGCCGGGCTCGTGCCCGCCGAGCGTGAACCCGTGCTCGACCTGCTCGCGACGCTGCGCGAGCAGGAAGGCGTGACGCTGGTGTTCATCGAGCACATCATGGCCGCGGTGATGCGGCTGGCCGACCGCGTGCTCGTGCTCGACCAGGGCCGCGTGCTCGCCGTCGGGTCGCCCGAAGAGGTCACCAGCGACCCGCGGGTGATCGACGCCTACCTCGGGGAGGAGCCGACCGGTGTTGAAGCTTGACAAGGTCTGCGCCGGTTACGGGCGCATGCGCATCCTGCACGACGTGGACCTGGAGCTGCGCGCCGGCGAGCTCGTGGCCCTCGTCGGGGCCAACGGCGCCGGCAAGACCACGACGCTGCGCAGCATCTGCGGCCAGCTGAAGCCGATGTCGGGCACCATCACGCTCGACGGCGAGCCGACCGCGGGCCGCCGGCCCGACCAGCTCGTGCGCGAGGGTCTCGTGCACGTGCCGGAGGACCGTGCGCTGTTCGGCACGCTCACCGTGGAGGAGAACCTCCGCATGGGCGCGTGGACGCGCACGGCGGCGCAAGCCACGAAGTCGCTGAAGGAGGTCTACGACCTGTTCCCGGTGCTCGCCGAGCGCCGGAGCACGGTCGCGCAGACGTTCAGCGGCGGGCAGCAGCAGATGCTCGCGATCGCGCGGGCGCTGATGGCCGGGCCTCGGCTGCTGATGCTCGACGAGCCCTCGACCGGGCTTTCACCGAAGCTGACGTGGACGATGCTGGAAGCGGTGCAGCGGATCCGCGACACCGGTGTGGCGGTGCTGCTGGTGGAGCAGAACGCCAAGCAGGCGCTGGCGATTGCCGACCGGGCGTACGTTCTGGAGAGCGGGTCGACCGTGCTGGCGGGCACGGGCGCCGAACTCGCGGACGACAGCCGGGTCAGGAAGGCGTACTTGGGACTGTGAAAACGGAACAGGCCACGGAGGCGGCCAAGTCGACCACCGCGCTCGGCGCGTGGGTGTCCGAAGTGGACGTAACGGCCATGCCGGCCGCTGTGCTGGACCGGCTCGCCCTGGTGCTGCTCGACGTCGTCGGTGTGACGGCGGTCGGGGCAACGCTGCCGGAACAGCGAGCCCTGGTTGCCGCATGGCGAGCGCCGGACGGTCCTTCGCCGTTGATCGGGGCCGGGCGGCGGGTGTCCACGGACGCTGCCGCCTGGCTCAACGCGATGGCGCTCGTGTCGCTCGAGCTCGACGAGGGCAACAAGTACGCCAAGGGGCACCCCGCGGCCCACGGTTTCCCCGCGGTGCTGGCGCTGGCGGCAGAGCTGGACAGCACCGGCGCCGACACGGCGGCGGCGCTGCTGGCCGCGTACGAGGTGGCGTCGCGCTTCGGCCGCGCCACCTCGCTGCGGGCGGGCGCGCACCCGCACGGCAGCTGGGGCGTGCCCGGCGCCGCGGCCGGGTGCGCGCGCCTGCTGGGCCTCGCGCCCGGCGCGGCCGCGGCGGCGATCGACACCGCGGCCGGGATGGCCATCGCCGGGCACTTCGACTCGGCGACGCAGGGCAACCCGGTGCGCAACGCGTGGCTGGGCGCCTCGGCGATGTCCGGGCTCGCCGCCGTGCGGATGGCAGTAGCGGGCATGGCGCGCACGACGGGCACGGCCGCGCTCTCGCTGGGCACGGTGCTCGGCTCGTTCGACGCGGCCGAGCTCACCAGCGACCTCGGCTCACGGTGGGACATCACGCGCGGCTACTTCAAGCGGCACGCGTCCTGTTCCTTCACACACCCGGCGGCCGACGCCGTGCTGGAGCTGCGTGCTGATGCGCGGTTCCGAACGGAAGGCATCACGAAGATCGTGGTGGAGAGCCACGTGCTGGGCGCCGGACTGTCCGGAGTGGACTGGTCGAACCGGCTCTCGGCGATGTTCTCCACGCCGTTCGTGGTGGCCACGGCCGCGCTCACCGGCGAGGTCGGGCCGGGCTCGGCCGTCGACGACGCGGGTGTGCGTTCGCTGGCGCGGCGCGTGCGGCTCGTCGAGGCGGCCGACCTGACCGCGCGCCTGCCCGACGAGCGCGCAACCCGCGTACAGGTGTGCTTCGACGACGGCGCCACGCTCACGAGCGAGGTGCCCAACCCGGTCGGTGACGCCGACCACCACCCGCTGACCGAGCCGGACGTGCTCGGCCTGCTGAAGACGTGGCTGCCTCGGCAGCCCGAACTCGTGGACCGGGCCGCCGCCCTGGGCCACGACCTGCCCGGCCTGCCCCGCGTCGGCGCGGCGCTGCGCGAGCTGGCCGGGACCGACGAGAAGGAGCTGAACTGATGCGTGCCCTCGCGGTGACGCCCATCCACCTGCCCGACGATGAGGTCGCCCGGCGCCAGGCCCGCTACGACCGCCTCGCGCCGCCGGGCGTGGAGATCGAGCTGCGCAACGTGGGCCCGACCGCACCGGCCACTTTGGACACCGCCGCGTCGATGCGGGACTCGGAGCGGGAAGTCGCCGCGCTGCTGAAAGACGCGGGAGAGGGCTTCGACCTGGCGTTCCCGGACTGCGTGCTCGACCCGTCGGTGCCCGACGCCGTCACCGAGCCGGCGCTGCCGGTGCACGGCATCCTCAAGCTGTCGGCGACGCACCTGGCCGGCAAGGGCGTGCGGTTCGGCGCCGTGGTGCGCAACGAGGCCATCAAGGACGAGTTCGCCAAGCGGATCTCCGCGTACGGGCTCGACGAGTACCTCGCCGGCATCCGCGTGCTCGACCTGCCGTTCTCCGCGATCGCCGAGACCGAGGTGTGGAACGCGGCGCTGGGTTCGGCCGTGCGCGAGCTGGCCGAGCTGGGCGCGACGGCGGTGATCAACGGCTGCTCGGCGGTCGATGTCGAGCCGGCCGACCTGCCGACGCGGATCGTCGACCCGACGGAGCTGGCGATGCGGCTGCTGGCCGTCGAGGGGGAGCGGTGAGCGACGGACCGGACCTCGTCGTCGCCGGCGCCGGTGGCGGGCTCGCGGGCGCGCTGCGGGCGGCCGAGCTGGGGCTGAGTGTGCTCGTCGTCGAGGCGAGCGAGCACTTCCGGCGGGGCAACAACACCTCGATGTCCACGGCCATGTTCCCCGGCGCGGGTTCGCGCTGGCAGGCGGCCGCGGGGGTCGAGGACTCGCCGGAGCAGTTCGTCGCCGACATCATGGCCAAGACGAAGGGGCAGGCCGACCCGCGGCTGGCCCGGACGCTGGCTTCGGTGAGCGCGCCGCTCGTCGAGTGGCTCGCCGATTCGGCGGGGTTGCCGCTCGACCTGGTGACGGACTTCAACTACCCCGGCCACGCCGTCACGCGCTGCCACTCGATCCCCGGCCGCCACGGTTCGGGCGTGATCGACCACCTGGCGCGGCGCGTCACCGAGCACGAGAACATCGAGGTGCTGGTGCCGGGCAAACTGATCGACGTGCTGACCGATTCCGACGGCGTGCGCGCGGTCGTGGTGCGTTACCCGGACGGGATCGAGGAAGAGATCCCGACGCGCGCGGTGCTGCTGGCCACCAACGGGTTCGGCGCCGACAAGGACCTCGTGGCCCGGCACCTGCCGGAGATCTCGGGCGCGCTGTACCAGGGCAGTGACCAGTCGCTGGGCGACGCGCTGCGCATCGGCGAGAAGCTGGGCGCCGCAACGGGGTTCCTCGACGCGTATCAGGGCCACGGCGCGGTCACGGCCAACGCCGGCACGCTCGTGGGCTGGGCGACGATCATCCACGGCGCGTTCCTCGTCGATCTCGGCGGCCGCCGCTTCGGCGACGAGACGCGAGGCTATTCGGAGTACGCCGCGGAGCTGGCCGCACGTCCGAAATCCACCGGCTGGATCGTGCTGGACGAGACGATTTTCGAGCAGTGCCAGCCGTTCCAGGACTTCCGGGACACCGTCGCCTCGGGCGCGCTGGTGTGGGCCGACGACGCGGTCGGCCTGGCTGCCGCGACGGGGCTTCCGGCGGACGCGCTGGCCGACGAGCTTTCTGGTGTGGCCGCGATCGCGCGAGGCGAGCGGACCGACGAGTTCGGCCGCACCAACTGGGAACGCCCGCTTTCCGGCCCCTACGCCGCGGTCCGCGTGGTGCCCGCGTTGTTCCACACCCAGGGCGGCCTGATGGTCGACGAGAACGCTGCGGTGCTCGACGCGCAGGGCAATCCGATCCGAGGCCTCTACGCCGCCGGCGGCGCGGCGGCGAGCATCTCCGGCCACGGCGCCGCGGGGTACCTACCGGGCAACGGGCTGCTGCCGGCGTTCGGCCTCGCCTACCTGGCCGCGGGCGATGTCGCCCGCCACCACCACTGATTTGTTGCATAGCGGAGGAGAAGAATGGCTACCACGGAACTGCTCGTGAAGAACGTCCGGGTCGTCCGGCCCGACGACCCCGACGGGTCGCAGCCGGAACTGCTGGACATCGCCGTGAACGACGGCAAGATCACGCGGGTGGCGCCGAACCTGCCCGAGGACGTCGCCGCCCGGGTGGTCGACGGCCGCGGCCTGCTGGCTTTCCCCGGCGTGGTCGACGCGCACCAGCACTGGGGCATTTACAACGAGCTCGCCACCGACACCCGCACCGAGAGCCGCGCGAGCGCGCAGGGCGGCGTCACCACGTCGCTGACGTACATGCGCACGGGCCAGTACTACCTGAACAAGGGCGGCAGCTACCGCGACTTCTTCCCCGAGGTTCTCTCGGCGTCGCAGGGCAATGCGTACGTGGACTACGCGTTCCACCTCGCGCCGATGAGCTCCGAGCACATCTCGGAGATCCCGTACCTCGTCGAGGAACACGGCGTCACGTCGTTCAAGATCTTCATGTTCTACGGCAGCCACGGGCTGCACGGCCGCTCGACCAGCCAGAGCGACTTCCTGATGATCCCGCCCGACGAGCGTTACGACATCGCGCACTTCGAGTTCGTGATGCGCGGAGTGCAGAACGCGCGCGAGATCCTCACCGAGTACGCGCCGCACCTGTCGCTCTCACTGCACTGCGAGACGGCCGAGATCATGACCGCGTACACGAAGCTGGTGGAGCAGGAGGGAACGCTCTCGGGCCTGCGCGCGTACAGCGCTTCGCGGCCGCCGCACTCCGAGGGCCTCGCGGTGACCATCGCGTCGTACCTGGCGCACGAGACGGGCCTGCCGAACATCAACCTGCTGCACCTGTCGTCGGAGAAGGCTCTTTCGGCCGCCCTGACCATGGGCAAAGCGTTCCCGCACATCGACTTCCGGCGCGAGGTGACCATCGGCCACCTGCTGGCCGACGTCGACACCGCCTCCGGCATCGGCGGCAAGGTCAACCCGCCCTTGCGCGAACGTGAGGACGTCGAGGCCCTCTGGCGCCACGTCCTGGCCGGCGACGTCGACTGGGTCGTCAGCGACCACGCCTGCTGCCGCGACGAACTCAAGTTCGGCGCTGACCGCGACGACGTCTTCCTGGCGAAGTCCGGCTTCGGCGGCGCCGAGTACCTGCTCCCCGGCCTCGTCGGCGAGGGCACCAAGCGCGGCCTTTCGCTGCAGCGCATCGCCCAGCTGACCTCGACGAACCCCGCCCGCCGCTACGGCTTGCTGAACAAGGGCACCATCGCCGAGGGCTACGACGCCGACTTCGCCCTGGTCGACCCGGACGTCCGCTGGACCGTCCACGCGGCCGACTCGGAGTCCACCCAGGAATACACCCCGTTCGAGGGCTTCGACATGACCGCCAAGGTCACCGACACCTTCGTCCGCGGCCACCACGTTTACGCCGACGGCAAAATCACCGGCGACCCGATCGGCCACTACCTCAAGCGCGGCCGCTGACCCAACCCGCTCGTGGGCCCTTCGTGCTTCGGCACGGAGGGCCCATTTCTTTTACTGCCTGGAAAACCGCCGTCCGAAATCAGCGGCCGCCGGCGTCGCCCGAATCGCGAAGCCAAGCCCAGCTATGCCGTATCTCCTCCGCAGCATCACGCACCAGCACCCGATACCTCCCCACCGCCTCCGGCGTGAACCGATACTGCGGCCCGCAAATACTGATCGACCCGTGAATCTCCCCATCCGGCCCGAACAGTGGCGCCGCCACCGACCCCGCCCCGGGCTGCCTCTCCCCAAGCGAAACCGCAACCCCTTCACGAGCAGTATCGGCCAACACCGCCCGCAGATCATCCGCCGTCGTGATCGTCTTCTCCGTCAACGCCGGCAACTCCCGCCCCAGCACCGCCGCCTGCCGCTCCTCCGGCAGAAAGGCCAGAATCACCTTCCCCGAAGACCCGGCGTGCAACGGAAACCGCCGTCCGATATCGACAGTCATCTTGATCTCACGAGGACTCTCGAACTGATCGAGATACACCCGCTCATCGCCGACCAATCCGGACAACGTCGTGGTCTCACTCGTCTCGTCCCGCAACCGACGCAACACCGGCGTGGCGACGGTCCGCGCATCGAACCTCCGCAACGCACTCGCCCCCAACGCCACCGCCGCCGGACCGAGCCGGTAGCCGGCCACACCGGGGTCGGTGGCGAGCATCTCCCGCGAGACGAGCGACTGCAGGATCCGGTGCACCACGGCCTTGGCCAGCCCGAGCTCCCGGCTGATCGCGCTCACCCCCAGGTACCGGGGCCCGCCCGTGAAGAGCAGCAGCACGTCGGCGACGCGCGCGGCCGCTTCCGTGCCGGCGTTGTCGGGCGAAGCTGCGGGCTTGCGCCCGGCGGTACTCTGGGTGCTCAAACCGGTGATCCTCGGAATTCTGGTTGTGTTCCGCTGGTGGGAACGTGAGTGAACTGCGCGCTGGCGCCCACTTTACCGTTTCCGGGACATTTTCGGGACCACCCTGTTCCGGTCAGCGATACGGCAGCACCCGTGCCAGTGCCTCGGCGGCCGTCGTGGGGCCCGGCCCCGCGGGGATGAACACGACGTGGCCCGCGCCGGCGGCTTCGAGTTCGGTCAGCCGGGCCCGGACGCCGGTCGGCGTGCCGACCACCGCCAGCTGGTCCACCCACTCGTCGGGCAGTACCGCCGCGAACTCCTCCCGTGACCCGGCAGCCTTGCGCAGCGCCGCGAACTCGTCGGCGAACGGCAACGGCGCGAGGTGCGGCGCCCAGTCCGGCTCGCCGATCGCCGTGAGCGCCTGCCGAGCCAGCGCCCGCGCGCGGTCGGGGGAGTCGTCGACAGCCGCGACGTTGTAGGCGACGAGCTCGTGCTCCGCCCCGACGATCTCGCGCACGGCCTGCAGGTACTCCGGCGTGACGGGCTCCGCGAGGATCGTCCCGTCCGCCACCTCGGCCGCGAGGGCAAGCGACTTCGGCCCGCGCACCCCGGCGTACAACGGCGGCACGACCTTCGGCGGGCTCTGCAGCCGGACGTCGCGCAGCTGTATTCCGGCGCCGTCGAAGCTGACGTGCTCGCCGTCGAGGATCGCCCGGACGGTGGTGAAATACTCGCGCAGCAGCGTCAACGGACTCCCCGGCCACACCCCGGCCTGCCGCAGCCACGCCGGCATCCCGTGCCCGATCCCGGCGAGCAGCCGGCCCGGGAACATCCCGGCGAGCGTCGCCAGCTCCATCGCCGCGAACGCGACGTTCCGCGCTCCTGCCGGCAAAATCCCGATACCGACCTGGATCCGCTCGGTCTTCGCGAGCGCCACCGCCGCCTGCGCGACGCCGCCGCGGAAGAAGCAGTCCTCGACCACCCACAGCTCGTCGAACCCCAGCCGCTCGGCCCGCTGCGCGTACCCGGCGAACTGGGTGGCGTCGAGATCCGGCGGCGCGACGAGACCGATCTTCACGGCGGGTTCCTCCCCGTATGTTCTCCTTGCCTGGCAACGAGAACGTACCGCTCGCCGGTTCCCGCGTCAGGAGGGTTCGTCCGCCGGCGTCTCCTCCGGCCAGTCGAGACCGGCTTCCGTGATCAGTGTGTCGAAGATCGGCGTGTCGGGCTGGGTCATGTCGGGGCCACCACGTCGATGATCGCGTCGGCGCGGACCCATTCGTCGGCGTCGTGGGTGCCGTCCGCTTGGACGGGGACCCAGGTGACGTCCGTGTCAGTGTCGAGCACGGGCGGGCCGGTCACGATGCCGCGCCGGCACAGGCGTTGCGGGCCGGGCTTGCGCTTGCCCGGCAGGTAGGTGACGCGGTGACCGCGCACCAGTGGTTCCTCGTCCATGGTTCCCCTCCTGATGATGTTCCCCTGCGTTTCCCGCTCAGGTCGGAAGTTCGTCGTTGACCTCCGCGAGCCCCGCGGTCACGACCCGGCACGGCGCGCAGCTCGCGACGTGCCCGCCGATCACCGTCGAACGCCGCCGCGACAGCCCGCCGCGCACCCACGCGCCCAGGTTGCGGCGCGCCTCCGCGCAATTTGGGTCTTCCGCGTGCGGCACCTGGACCTGCAGGTACGCCTGGCGCAGGCCCTCGCGTGCCCGCCCGGCGAGCACGGCGGCACCGTTCGGCGAGACGCCCAGCAGCAGCGCGGCCTCCGCGGTCGAGCCCCCCTCCGCGGCGGTGCGCCACAGGACCGTTCGCCACCGGCCCGGCAACGTGCAGTAAGCCGACCAGACGAGTTCGACGTCGGACCGTCGCAGCGCTTCTTCCTCGGCCACCGCCCGCGCGCCGGCGGGCTCGGGGACGGTCTCGCACAAGTCGACGCGGTTGTGGTGCCGGCTCCAGCTCGCGGCGAGATTCCGCATCGTGACGATCAGGTACGGCCGCGCGTCGTCACGCGGGCCACCGCCTGCGCGCACGGTGGTGATCACGCGCGTGAACGCCTCGGCGACCAGGTCCTCGCACTCCGCCGGCTGGTGGCGCCAGCGCGCGGCCGTGCGGCGCATCGGCTCGACGTGGCGGCGGTAGAGCGCCCCGCTCGCGTGAAGGTCGCCGGCACGAACGGCCGCGAGCAGCACCGGGTCCGGCGGCTCGTCGTCCACGCAACTCCCCACGCGGTTCTCCAGGTTCGTATGGACACTCTCCGTAAGAATACTGACTGTGTTCAATAAGCACCTAAAGTAACAGGTACAGAAGTGTACCCGATATCGCGGGGAGCGCTACACTTCCCGCCGATGACGTCCCCGGGCACCCCCTACAAGGCTGACGGCCGGGCGGCGCGCTGGGCGGGCCAGCGAGAACGCCGCCGTCGCGAGTTCGTCGAGGCCGGGTTGCGCGCCATCGCTCGGCACGGACCGGACGTGTCCACCGAGCAGATCGCCGAGGAAGCGGGTGTCGCGCGCACGCGGTTGTACAAGCACTTCGCCGACGCCACCGACCTGCAGTGCGCCATCGCCGACCGCGCGGGCGAGCTGATCACCGCCGAGTTCGCGCCCCTGTGGAACCCGCCCGGCACCCCCATGCAGATGATCCGCGGCGCGATCGGCGCCCACACACGCTGGCTCGCCGACCACGCCCATCTCTACCGCTACCTGACGCAGGTGTCGGGCCGCCCCGGCACGCGCGACGTGGTGGCCGACGTGAAGACCGCGATCGCGCGTCAGCTGACCGTGCTGTTCGAGCGCTACCTCGCCGCGTACGCCATGGACACGCGCGTCGCCGACACGATCGCCTTCGCCCTCGTCGGCCTCGTCGAGTCCAGCACCGCGCGCTGGCTGGAAAACCCCCGCGGCCTCGACCAGGCCGACCTGGCCACTCTCCTGGCCCGCTGGACCTGGCACATCCTCGACGACGCCCTCCGCACAGGCGGCATCACGCTCGACCCGGATGTGCCGTTGCCGGAAAGTGTTGCGGGGCCGGAGGATTCTTGAGTCTCTTGTGGACTGTGTCAGCCGAGTCGCTGGAGGATCCGGGTGAACTGGCCGTTGTCGAGTAGTCCTTCGCGCACGCTGACGATGGCGCGGCCGCTGGGGCCACACACGATCAGGCCGTCGGAGACCCAGGAGTAGCGGCCGCTGAGGGCTTCGCCGGATTCGGTCCAGCTCCGCATCAGCTTCTCGACCTCGGCGATTGCGGCGCTCCAGTGAGATTCGTCGGGCCGAGTCTGGCGGGCAGACCCGCCTGCCTCGAGTGATTTTCGCGTGTTCAGCGGGTGATGAGGGATGCGAAGGCAGCGCGCACGTCGGCGTCCGAGGCGTCGACCGGCATGTCGGACGGCGGGCCGAGGTCGGTGTAGCCGTAGGAGGTGTAGGAGACCGACGGCGGACAGCTCGTGCCGCCGATCTCCACTTTGGTGTCGGCGACGAGCTTGCCGGTGCGGAGTTCGTAGGCCTTGAGGGGGATGGCGATCTTGTGGAACGTCACGTCGTCGGGGAGGTCGGGGAACGTGTGGTTCTCGTACTGGCACGTGCGCACGGCGGTGCCGTTGGTGTCGTCGCCGGCGCAGACGATCAGGACGGCCTTCGTCGGGTCGGTCACGCGCCAGTCGGCGGGGAGGCGGTTGGTGAAGTCGTCGTTGCCGGAGAAGATCGCGTGGTTCGTGCCCTTGCCGTAGGGCGGGGCGGCGCTGTACGGGGGCGGCTTGGTGCAGTATTCGGGCGCGGTGGTGTTCGACAGGAGGCGGCGGACGTTCGCCAGTTCGCCCACCACCTTGGCCTTCTGGACGCCGTCGGTGGCCCTCGCGGCGACAGCGCTGCGCGGGTACTGGTCGAGCACCTGCTGGTACCGCGTGCCGGCGTTCTGCCAATCGCCGGCGGCCAGCCGGGTGTCGCCGCACGCGACGAGGGCGCCGGGCCGGGTGCGGTCGACGACGGCCGCGGCCTCGTGACGGCTCCGGAGCCAGTCGGTGTCCACAGCGAGGTCGCACGGGTTCTGCGCCGGCAGCTCGGCCAGGAACCCGTCGAGCACGACGTCGGCCATCCGCTCGTGGCCCGGCAGGTCGGTGCGCACCCCGGCCAAAGTGTCGAAGCCCGTCTTCAGCTGACCAGTGTTCCCGCGCAGCCCGCCGGCGAGAGCCTCGGCCGCGGTGCGGAGCCTGCCGCACGCCTCCGCCGTCGCGTCCCCGGCGGCGGCCAGCGGCGCGTCGGCGAGGCGGTGGCCGAACCACACGCGGTCGAGCGCCTTCTCGGCCTTGGCGCAGTCACCGCTGTCGCGCGCGTCGGCCACGTCGCGGCCGATCGAGACGGCGTCGAACCGCAGCAGCGCGGCCACCACGAGCACCGGCACCGCGACGGCCGGCGCCACCACCCAGTCCCGCCACCGGCTCCGCGCCGGTGGGCCCGCGAGGAACCACCCGTGCACGATCCCGGCCGCCCACCACACCAGCACCACGATCTCGAACCACGCCGTCGGGAACGCCGTCACCAGCAGCACGGCCAGCACGACCGTGCCCACCGAGTTCAGGACCGCCAGACCTCGCCGCCCCAGCAGCAGGTACCCGACCCCCAGGAACGACGCGTTCCCGACCGCCACCGCGGCCGGACTGGCCCGCCGCACCGGCACCCACGGCGGCTCGTACATCGCACCCCTTCCCAGACCACGCGACGACCGCCGCCGATTGTGGCCACGCACCCCGGGAGGGGTCCCGATGTCTTCCTCAGGAGTTCGCGGTGCGGGCGATCGTTGTCCGGCGTGATTGTCGCCTTGCAGTCGCATCGCCGTCCGGTGGTGGGAACTTCCGGTCGGGAGTTGCCGCGGTGCTTGGTTGCCGAGGGCGGTTTGCGGTGTGGGTGAGCGTTGCGTGGCGTGAGCTTGCCGGCCGGGCGTGGGAACTTCCGGTCGGGAGTTGCCGCGGTGCTTTGTCGCGGAGGGCGGGTTGCGGTGCGGGCGAGTGTTGTGCGGCGTGATTGTCGGGATCGGGTTGGCTCGCCGGCCGGGCGTGGGAACTTCCGGTCGGGAGTTGCCGCGGTGCTTTGTCGCGGAGGGCGGGTTGCGGTGCGGGCGAGCGTTGTCCGGTGTGATGTCAGCTCCGCTGTCCGGACGTGGCGACTTCCGGCCAGGAGCCGCCGTGCTTGGCCGCCGGGCGTGGGTCGCGGTGCGGGCGAGTGTTGTCCAGCGTGATTGTCGGGACGGGGTCAGCTCCGCCGTCCGGACGTGGCAACTTCCGGCAAGGAGCCGCCATGCTTGGCCGCCGCGGAGGTCGAGTTTCGACGTAGTCCGCGGCTGGATGCCACAGACCCACCCCTCGCGAGAGACAGGCGAGTGGCGCGGCGCGACGGCAGCCGAAGACGGGCGGCACGAACCTTCCGTGCCCGGGCGTCTCAGCGCCCCACCCTCGGATTCAGGCCCCGGGCCCGACCTCGTCCCAAGGCAGCAAGCGGTTCGCACGCCGCGGATCCGTTCCCCGGCACACCCGCGAGTCCGATGTGGTCACCAGCCCCTGAACCTCAGCCCAGCCGCTTCCTCCACTCCAGATCCACCCGGATCCGCTCCTCCGGCGACCCGTCCCACGTCACCGGCAGCTCCTGCGCCCGCAGTGCCGCGGCCACCATCTGCCCCACCTGCGCCGTGTCGGCCGGGGAGTCCGCAAGCCGGCCGTACGACAGCAGCAGTTCGCCGCCCTCGACCGAGTGGGCCGTGTCCTGCTCGTGGAAGAACACGAAACCCCGGTCGCCCGGGGCGGCTTCCGCGCCGATCTCCGTCAGGCCGCAGTTCTGGCAGCACGCGAAGTCCGCCCGGGCCACCACGCCCGAGGAGGCCAAAGCCGCGAACGCCGACAGCACCCGATCCGGGTCGGTCACCGGAGGCCACGTGCGTTGTTCCGCGACCCGCGCCTGCCAGAGCCGGTCGACCACTGCGCGCGCCTGCGGCAATGACACCGAGGGCTCCAGATGCTCCGTGGTCGCGACCGCGACGTCGTCGGGCGCGCTGAAGCCGCCGTGCACGAGCGGCCGCGCGAACTCCACGGCCTCGGCCGCCGTGTCGGCGGGCAGGTCCTTCTCCTTGCGTCCCCACATGCCCGCCATGGTGTCACCCACCCCCGACAGAAACGGCGGTTATCCTGGAACGACCGTGCGGCGAGGAGCGAAACGATGGTTGTGGAGAAGGCGACCCGGACCTACCGGATGAGCCGGCGGGCCGACGCCATGGAGGACACGCGCCGCCGGATCACGGAGGCGATCGTGGAGCTGCACGGGTCGATCGGGCCGGCGCGCACGACGATCGCGGGCATCGCCGAGACCGCGGGCGTGCAGCGCCACACCGTCTACCGCTACTTCCCGACGGAGGAAGACCAGCTTGCCGCCTGCTCCGCGCACTTCTGGGGGCAGCACCCACGCCCGGATCTCGAAGACTGGCAGGCGATCGGCGAGCCGGCCGAGCGCATCACGTACGCGCTGAAGCAGCTCTACGCCTTTTACTCCGAAGTGGAGCCAATGCTCGTCAACGCCCTGCGCGACGCCGTCGAAATGCCCGCCGTCGAGCGCGCGCTCGAGTCGATGTCGGCGTTTCTCGAAGACGCCACGAGCCTGCTCTCCGCGGGTTGGTCGCCGCCCCGTGGGCGCAAGCGGTTCGTGGTCGCGGCGGTGCGCCACGCGCTCGCCTTCGACACCTGGCGCTCACTCGTGCGCGAAGCCGGCCTGAGCACCAACGACGCCGCGAAGCTCATGGCCACCATGGTCGCCGCCGCGAAAACCACGCCCTGACAACGGAAACGGCACGGCGGAAACCCGTGCCGCCCCGGCCGGACTCAAGCAGCCCGGCCGTTCACCAGATCCCGCGTGACGTTCGCGATCCGCGACCCGGCATACCGAGCCGACGCCTTGGTCTCATCGCTGATCGGGATGGTGCCCTGACCGTCGGCGTGCGAAGGCCCATACGGCGTGCCCGTCGCGAACTGCACGGGGTCCGTGTAGCCCGGCGTCACCAGGATGCCGCCGAAGTGGTGCACCGTGTTGTACAGCGCGAGCAGCGTCGACTCGCGGCCGCCGTGCGCCGTCGCGGTCGAGACGAAGCCGGAGTACACCTTGTCGGCCAGCAGGCCCTGCGCCCACTGCCCGCCCAGCGTGTCGAGGAATTGCTTGAGCTGCGAGGCCACGTTGCCGAACCGGGTCGGCGTGCCGAACACCACGGCGTCGGCCCACAGCACGGCCTCGGCGGTCGCCACGGGCTCGTCGCGCACGGCGTCGGAGTGCGCCTGCCAAGCGGGGTTCGACGCGATCGCCTCGGGCGGCGCGAGTTCGGCCACGCGCCGCACGCGCACCTCGGCGCCCGCGCCCTCCGCGCCGGCCGCGTATTCCTGCGCCAGCGAGTGGACGGTGCCCGTCGAGCTGTAGTAGATGATGGCGACCTTGGGCGCAGTCACGATCGGCTTCCCTCATTTCAGAGTACATACTTGTGCTTTGAAAGTGAGGGTAGGCAGGGCACCACGAAGCTGTCAAACATTCGAGTGCACACAGATGGTTGATGAAAACTAGAGCACGCTGTGCGTACGCCGGTAGCCGGTCGGCGTGGTGCCCACCTCACGGCGGAAGATGGTCCGGAAGTTGGCCGCCGTGCCGAACCCGGTGGCCGCCGCGATGCGCTCGACCGGCCAGTCGGAGGTCTCCAGCAGCCGGCGCGCGCTGAGGATGCGGTGGTTCACGACCCAGCGCATCGGCGACATGCCCGTCTCGAGCTCGAAGTGCCGGATGAACGTGCGGCGCGGCAGGTTGCTGCGCTCGGCCATGCGCTGAACGGTGATCGGGTCGCCGATGTGCTCCATGACCCAGCTGCGCGTGGCCGAAAGATCCGTGCGCGCGGCGGTGAGCACGTCGACGTACTGCGGCTGCGCCCCACCGCGGGCGGGAGAGGCCACGACCTCCTTGCCGGCCTCGTGGGCGGCCGCCGCGCCGAAGTCGGCGCGGATGAGGTGCAGGCACGCGTCGATGCCGGCACCCGCACCCGCCGACGTGAGGATTTTTCCGTCTTCCACGAACAGCTGGTTCTCCAGCACGCGCACCGCCGGATACTGCTCGCGCAGCGCGGTGAGGTAGCGCCAGTGCGTGGTCGCCTCGCTGCCGTCGAGCACGCCGCTCTCCGCGAGCGCGAACGCGCCGGTGCAGATCGCCACCACGCGGGCACCGCGGTCGGCGGCGAGGCGGATCACGTCGAGGTACTCCTCGGGCAGCGGTACCTCGGGTTCGTCGTACCCGGGCACGATCACGATGTCGGCCTCCGGCGCGTCAGCCAGCGAATGCGTCGGCGTGATGCCCAGCGGCGAACCCGTGGTCTCCTTGCCGCACACGAGCACGTGGTAACCCTCTTGCCGGCCGAGGATGTGTGCGGGGATGCTGAAGTCGAGCCCCATGACCCGGGGCACGGCCAGCAACGCCACGACCAGCTGCGTGCGGGGCAACGGATGTCTCCTCGGATCGCACCGGAACCAACTGTCGCCAGGCTACTCGCACTGGCACGATCCTTGCCCATTCTGGCATCGAAACGGCTGGTGAGAGCGGTCCGCCGGCTCGTAGTGTTCGGACTCGTCCACGCGGCAGGAAGGCTGAAACCCATGAGCAAGCCGATCGAGAGGACCACGGAGAACCTCGGCGTCCCGTGGGAAGGCATCTACGGCTACGTCCAGGCCGTGAAACACGGCGACACCATCTACGTCTCCGGTCAGCTGTCCCACGACGGCGACCAGCTCGTGGCGCCCGCGCCGGTGGACGAGAACGGCGCCGTCACCGACTTTTCCGCCATGGAAGAGCAGATGCGCCGCTCGTATGTGAACGCCGCCGAGCTGCTCAAGCGCTTCGGCGCGACGCTGGCCGACGTCGTCGAAGAGGTGCTCTACGTCCTCGACATCGACGCGGCCTTCGCCGTGGCGGGTCCCGTGCGCAAGGCGGCCTACGGACGGGAGGACCCGCAGGTCGCCAGCACGCTGGTCGGCACGACGCGGCTCGCCTTCCCCGAGCAGCTCGTGGAGATCAAGCTCATCGCGCGGGTCTGACCCGTCCGCGGAGCGCCCTCGCCCGACGAGACCGGCGAGGGCGCTCAGGCGTCGTGCGCGGAGTCACGGCCGGAGTCCACGAAGAACGCCGCGAACACCCCGCCGATCGCGCACAGGATCCCGATCACCACGAACGCGGTGTTGTAGCCGTCGACCTGATTGCCGGCGCCGTCGATCAGCGCGCCCGTCGCCCACGGCGCGATGATCCCCGACGTGCTCTGCAAGGCGATGAACAGGCTCAGCACGCTGGTGCGCTGCGAAGGCGCGGCTGCCGTGCCGATCGCCGCGTAGACGATCGGCTGTGCCACGAGCGTGAGGCAATAGCCGGCGACGAGGATGACGTAGGCGAGGTAACGCGCGCTGCCCGCCAACGGCAGCACGGCCAGCAGCACCCCGCCGGCGGCGAGCGAGAGCGTCGGCACGAGGCCGTGCGCGATGCGCGCGGACACACCCCGCGCGAGCAGCCGGTCGGTCAGCCAGCCGGAACCGAGCATGAACACCATGCCGATGATGCTCGGCAGTCCGAAGAGGACACCCGAGGTGAGCGTCGAAAACCCCAGCCCGGCTTCGAGGTAGGACGGGAACCAGCTGAACACCACGGAGATCAGCGCGTACATCGGATACGTGGCCAGCAGGAGCACGATGAACGTGCGGCTTCGCGCCACCTTGAGGAACGTGCGCCGCCGCGTGGCTCGGTCCACTTTGCCGGGTGCCTCGGACGTGACCGCGAACGGCCCAGTGCGTCCCGCGAACAGCCACACCGCGCACCAGACGAGGCCGGCGAGACCCAGCGCGAAGAATGCAGATCGCCACCCGGAGTGCACGATGAGCAGCGTCAGCAACGGCGCCGCGACGATCTTCGCGAGCGACGCGCCGGACGTGAGGATCGCGGTCGGCAGTCCGCGGCGGTGCTTCGGGAACCAGCTGTACGCGGTGGAGTTGGCCACCGCCGTCGCCGGGCCTTCCGCCGCGCCCAGGCCGATGCGGGTCGCGAGCAGCACGCCGCCGCCCGCGAAGAAGAACACTGGCAGCTGCGTGGCCGCCCACAGCAGCGACATCACGAACAGCAGCCACTTCAACGGCACGTGCCGCGTGGCGAGGAACCCGATGCCGACGGCGCTGAGGCTGTAGAGGAAGTAGAACGAGCTGCTGATCAACCCGAACTGCGACGCCGACAAGTGCAGTTCTTTCATGAGCGGCTGGGCGGCGAGCGCGAGCGAGACGCGGTCGGCGAAGTTGAGGATCATGAAGACGGCGAGCAGGAGCAGCACCGTCCACGCCATCGCCGGCCGGTAGCGCGGCTCGGGTCCGGTGCCGGTGAGGAGCGGGATCTCCGGGGTTCTCGAGGTGGTCACGGGGTTCCCTTCGCTGGTGCGACGGCGTTGTCGCTTGTCACGGTGGTGGGATTCTCCGAAGGAAGCGGAAGTGTCCGAAGTGGCCAGTCGAGCGGCGCACGCGGCGTCCTGGCGATCGGTGTGAGGGACAGTATGTCGGAGTTGCGTTACAGTCAACACTTGCAACGTAATTGCCCCGCACGTCCGGTGTCCGGCTTGCCGACGCGGAAGTCCCATCGCCCCAACGAAGGCGGGGCTTCAGACGAGCTGCGGCTGCAGCTCTTCCGCGGTTTCCCGCAGCACGGACAGCACGCGTTCCCGCATGTCCGCCTCGGAGATCCGCTCCACGCTCGTCCCGATGTTCAGCGCGGCGATCGGCGTGCCGTCCCAGCGGCGCAGCGGCACGGCGGCGGAGTGGAACCCGGCCTCGACCTCGTGAGCGACGTAGGCACACCCGGCCTCCGCCACCTCGATGACCTTCTTCTCCAGCGCGGCCACGCCGGCGTCATCGAGACCGGCGAGGCTGGCCAGGTGGCGGTGCCGGCGCTCGTCGTCGAGGCCGCTGAGCAGCACGAGACCCAGCGCGGACTGCGCGGCGGGCACCTGGAACCCGATGCCCTCGCCGATCGGCAGGGTGTGGCGCGGCAGCGCTCGCGCGATCATCACGGCCGCCGGTCCGTCGAGGACCGCGGCGGTGCAGGAGGCCTGGAAGACCTCGGCCAGACGGTCGCACTGCGGCTGCAGCACCTGGCTCACCGGGTTGGTCGTGAGGTAGGCCGACGCGAGCGTGAGCACCTTCGGGGCCAGGCGGTAGGCCTTGTCGTCGGCGACGACGTAACCCAGGTGCGCCAAGGTGAGCAGGGCGCGGCGCACGGTCGCGCGGGGGAGTTCGAGCTTGCGGGCCAGCTGCGCCTGCGTGAGCCGCTCGGCTGTGTGGTCGAATGCGGTGAGCACGAGCAGGCCGCGTTCGAGGGCTTCGGAGTAGTCCGAGCGGCTGGTGCCGTCCACTTCGCGGGCCGCACGGCGGGCCTCGTCCCGCGCGTTGAGCTTCGACACTCCACCAGCTCCGTTCGATTAACGCACACCTTGTCACGAAATGTAGCACGAACGCCCCCGAAGACCTTGCGGCGACCAGGTGCGGCTGCCTACAGTGCTCACATCAGAACCAAGCGTTCGTTAATTGAACATACTGAACGGACTGCCGGCCCCCACCACGCTGGACGACGAAGTCGCGAGGAGAACGCTGCCATGCGCGCGGACGACAACCGGAAGATCACCGAGACCGGCCCCGGCACTCCGGGCGGCGACTGGATGCGGCTGTACTGGCAGCCCGTGGCGCTGACCGAGGAGCTCGACACCGAACGTCCGGTGGTTCCGCTGCGGGTGCTCGGTGAGGACCTCGTGCTGTTCCGCAACGCCGACGGCTCGCTGGGTCTCATCGACCGCCGCTGCGCCCACCGCGGCGCCGACCTTTCCCTGGGGCGCCTGGAAGACGGCGGCCTGCGCTGCTACTTCCACGGCTGGCTCTTCAACGGCAACGGGTCCTGTATGGACACTCCGGCCGAACCCGAGGACAGCAAGCTCAAGGCCAAGGTGAAGATCCGCTCGTACCCGGTGCGGGAGTGCAACGGGATCGTGTGGGGCTACCTCGGCGACGGCGAGCCGCCGAACCTGCCCGCACTCGACTGCTTCGTGGCGCCGCCGGAGTACACGTTCGCGTTCAAGGGTTACCTCGACTGCAACTGGCTGCAGGCGCTGGAGGTCGGGATCGACCCCGCGCACGCCTCCTACCTGCACCGGTTCGCCGAGGATGAGGACACGAGTGACAGCTACGGCAAGCAGTTCCGGGGCGCGTCACTCGGCACGAACCTGCCGATGACGAAGATCCTGCGCGAGTACGGCCGGCCCGAGATCCTCAACGCCCGCACCGAATACGGCCAGCGCATCGTCGCCCTGCGCACGCTCGACAAGGACGGTCTCGACGGCTCGTCCACCCACGTGCGCATCACGCACCAGGTGTTCCCGCACGGAATCACGATCCCGCTGAGCTCCACCATGGCGATCACGCAGTGGCACGTGCCGATCGACGACGTCTCCTGCTACTGGTACGCGATGTTCACCAGCCTCGACGAGCCAGTGGACGCCGAGACCATGCGCGCACAACGTCTCGACGGCATCACGCTCCCGGACTACAAGCCGGTGCGCAACCGCGCGAACAACTACCGCTTCGACTTCCAGGAGCAGCGCACGCAGACCTACACCGGGCTGGGGCGCGACATCAACGTCCACGACCAGATGGCGGTCGAGGGTCAGGGCTTCATCTATGACCGCAGCCGCGAGAACCTCAGCCGCTCGGACCGCGCGATCGTCACCTACCGGCGGATGGCGCTGCAGGCCATCGACACCGTCGCCGAGGGCGGCAGCCCCGACCTGCTGCTCAAGGACTCCGCCGACGTCGAGAGCCGCGGCCCCATCCCGCTCGACGGCATCGGCCCCACCGGCGAGTGGGAGGACTACTGGGCGGGCTCGATCGCCGACCTGCGCAAGGCGAGCCCGTGGGCATCGCGGCTGCAGGCGGCGCTCGCGACGGGGCCGGCGGGCGTGCCGGGCTCGGCGGTCGAGCCGGATCGTTCATCGTCACCCGACGCCTACGATCGCGCGCGGGACTGAGGCCGGCCATGGGGTTCATCGAGAAGTTCGGGCTGTGGACCGAGGAGCAGCAGGAAGCGGCGAGAGCCGTCCTGGCGCAGGTCGGCGCCGAGGGACTGCGGACGGTTCGCGTGTCCTTTGTGGATCAGCACGGGGTCCTGCACGGCAAGACGATCCCTGCGAGCTGGCTGGCCGCCACGTTCCGCAGTGGGTTGAGTTGTGTGTCGACGCTGCTGTCGAAGGACACGTCCGGCACCACGGTTTTCTCGGCCTTCAACGCCGACGGCGGGCTCGGCGTTGCCGAGATGGCCGGTGCGGCCGATGTGGTGATGGTGCCGGACCCCATGACGTTCCACCTGGTGCCGTGGGCCGAGGACATCGCGCGGATCCTGTGCGACTTGCGGTTCCAGAACGGTGAGCAGGTGCCGTTCTGCAGCCGTGGTGTGTTCCGCACGGCGCTGGACCGCGCGAGCGTCGCCGGGTTCACGTATGTGACGGGGCTGGAGATCGAGTTCCACCTCTACCGGCGGGCGTCGCACTTCCCCAATGACGACGGGATCGGCCGCTGCACCACGCCGACCCCGGTCGAGCCGATCAACCAGGGCAACCAGTTGCTGAGCGAGAACCTGGGCGACGAGGTCGAGCCGGCCACGCGGCGAATCCGCGAGGTGCTGGAGCGGATGGGGATCGAGCTGCGCAGCATCGAGGTGGAGCTGGGGGCGAACCAGCTGGAGGTCACGCTCGACCCGGCCGCCGGTCTCGCTTCGGCGGACGCGATGGTGCTGTTGCGCAGCACGGTCAAGCAGGTGGCGCGGCGCAACGGTTACCACGCGACGTTCATGTGCCGGCCGCAGATCGCGGACAGCAAGTCGAGCGGCTGGCACCTGCACCAGAGCCTGGTCTCGCCGGACGGTGGGCGCAATGCCTTCGTCCCGGCAGATGGCGAGGGCGCCATTTCGTTGGTGGGCAAGCAGTTCATCGCGGGTCAGCTCGCGCACGCGAGCGCGGCGTGTGTGTTCGCGAACCCGACGATCAACGGGTACAAGCGGTTCCAGCCGTATTCGATGGCTCCCGACCGGATCGCGTGGGCGCGGGACAACCGGGGCGCGATGATCCGGCTCGTCGGCTCGGCCGAGGACGGCTCGACGCACATCGAGAACCGGGTGGGGGAGTCGGCGGCCAACCCGTACCTGTACATGGCTTCGCAGCTGCATTCGGGCCTGAACGGGGTCGAGGCCGAGTTGTCCTTGCCGCCCTCGGCCGACGATCCTTACACGACCGACGCCGGGCGGCTGCCCGCCAACCTGTCCGCGGCCGTCGACGCGTTGGAGGTCGATGCCGGGCTGCGACGGGTGATGGGCGAGCAGTTCGTCTCGTACTACGCCGCGATCAAGCGGGCCGAGGTCGCGCGGTTCGAGCGGACGGTCACCGATTGGGAGCATCGTGAGTACTTCGACCTCTACTGACCTGTCGTTGCGGGTCACGCGCGTGACTTGGGAAGCCGTGGGGGTGGTGGGCCTTCGGCTCTCCAGCGGTTCTCCCTTGCCGGCGTGGGAGCCGGGTGCGCATCTCGACCTGAAGCTGCCGTCGGGGTTGGGCCGGCAGTACTCGCTGTGCGGGGATCCGGCCGACCGGCTGCATTACGACATCGCGGTGCGGCTGGAGGACGCCGGCCGCGGTGGGTCGGCCGAGGTCCACGGCACGGCGCTGGTCGGGCGTGAGCTGGTGGTCGAGCGGGTGCGCAACCACTTCCTGTTGACGGATGCCGAGTCGTACTTGCTGATCGCCGGGGGAATCGGTGTGACGCCGCTGTTGCCGATGGTGCGGGCTCTGGCCGAGCGTGGGGTCGACTTTTCGGTGGTCTACTGCGGACACGGTGCCGCCACCATGGCCTTCCGCGCGGAGCTGGCCGCGATCTGTGGAGCCCGGGTGTCCTTCGTGGACACTGCGGTCGAGCCACGGCCGGACTTGAAGGAGCTGATCGGCGGGCTGGCCCCGGGCGCGGCCGTGTACTGCTGTGGCCCGGCCGGTTTGCTCGACAGCGTCACCGAAGCCTGCGAGGCCGCCGGCGTGCGGTGCGAGACCGAACACTTCGCCGCGGCCGCACCTTCTCCTGACGAGGCCGCGGACGACGCGGTGGAACTCGAACTCCGCCAGTCCGGCCTGACCGTCGTGGCCGACGCGGACACCACCCTGCTGCAGGCCATCCGCGATGCCGGGGTCGACCTCGAGTCCGACTGCGAAGAGGGCTACTGCGGCACCTGCGAAACCCGGGTGTTGGAGGGCACCCCCGATCACCGCGACGTCGTGCTGTCCAAGGCGGAACGCGCGGCGGGGAAGACCTTCTTCCCTTGCGTGAGCCGGGCTTGCGGCCGCAAACTCGTGCTGGACCTGTAAGCGCACTACGAGGAGGAAAACCAGGTGGGCGAGGAAAACCGGACGAAGGTCGCCGTGGTGCAACCGGGGGACGAGTCGGACCAGGTGGCGCTGCCCGGGTTCGGCGCGGTGTTCAAGCTGACGCACCAGAACAACGGTGGCGAGGTCGCGATCCTCGAACACCCGTTCGCGGTCGGCTCCATCACCG
The DNA here is from genome assembly GCF_040682095.1 of Amycolatopsis sp. NPDC051372. Lineage (NCBI taxonomy): Bacteria > Bacillati > Actinomycetota > Actinomycetes > Pseudonocardiales > Pseudonocardiaceae > Amycolatopsis > Amycolatopsis sp. NPDC051372. Next base: position 43,907 of record NZ_JBFBAF010000020.1, on the reverse strand, counting down.
CGCCCCACCGCCACACCCGCGAGGACGAGCACTCCATCGTGCTGGCCGGCGAGATCGGCTTCCGCTCCGACGACGCCGAAGTGGTCCTCGGCCCGGGCGGCTTCATCACCAAGCCCCGCGGCGAGATGCACGCCATGTGGAACGCCGGCAAAACCCCGGGCCGCATCGTCGAGGTCATCACCCCCGGCGGCTTCGAAACCTACTTCCGCGAACTGAGCGACCTCCTCCTCGCCCACGCCGAGGGCACCCTGGGCGACGCGAAGAACCTCCACGAAACCGACGAGTTCGCCCGCCTGGCCACCAAGTACGGCCTGACCTACGGCACCCCCGACTGGCTGGACGACGTCGTGCGGCGTTACGACCTCGACGCGCCCAGCCACTGAGGCGGTCTGTCCGACCCGGTCAGTTCGACGCGTCCGCCGTGTCGTCGTCGCCGTTGTCGAAGACGGACAGGGCGCGGCGCTGCTGGAGGAGGCGGAAGACCGCGTCCAGTTCGGACTCGAGTTCGGTCAGGCGCGCCTGTTCGTCGGGGGAGAGGCCGCCGCCGTGGTGCATGGCGCGGGTGCGGAGGTCGTGTTCCTCGTCGAGAAGCGCCGCGAGGCGATCGGTGATCGCGTGTGAAGTCGTGCCCATGTCACCCACCCGTTCGAGCCGGCCCCGCGCCGGGTCGGGGTGACCCGGCCGGGATGACGTGAATTGCGAAAACCTTGTCGTCCCGGCCGGGCGTGGTCATCGGGCCACCTTGGCCAGCGTTGCCCGGGCGGCGGCCACCACGGCCTCGGGCGTGAACCCGAACTCGCGGAACAGCGTCGCGTAGTCGGCGGAAGCGCCGTAGTGCTCGATCGAAACGATCTCGCCGGAATCACCCACGAACGGGTACCACGGCAACGCGATCCCGGCCTCCACCGCGACTCGCGCCTTCACCGACGGCGGCAGCACCGAATCACGGTAAGCCTGGTCCTGCGCAGCGAACCACTCGAAGCACGGCAGCGAAACCACGCGCGTCGGCACACCCTCGGCCTCCAGCCGCTCCCGCGCCGAAACGGCGAGCTGCAGCTCCGAGCCGGTCCCGATCAGCACCAGCTCAGGCGCACCGTTCGACGCCTCCGCCAGCACGTAGCCACCGCGAGCGACGCCTTCGGCCGAGGTACCCGGCAGAACCGGCACCGGCTGCCGGGTCAACGCGAGCGCGGTCGGGTGATCGACGTCCTCGATCGCGGCCTGCCACGCCGCGACGGCCTCGTTCGCGTCGCCCGGACGCACCACGTTCAGGCCCGGAATCGCCCGCAGCGCCGAGAGGTGCTCGATCGGCTGGTGCGTGGGCCCGTCGCCGCCGACTCCGATGGAGTCGTGCGTCCACACGTACACCACCGGCAGCCGCATCAGGGCCGCCAGCCGCACCGCTGGGCGCATGTAGTCGCTGAACGCGAGGTATGTCGCACCGTACGGCCGGGTGCCGCCGTGCAGCGCGATGCCGTTGAGGATGGCGCCCATCGCGTGCTCGCGGATGCCGAAGTGCAGCGTCCGCCCGTACGGTTCGGCGGCCCACATCTTCGTCGCAGCCGCGACCGGGCCGAACGAGTCGGCGCCCGTCATCGTGGAATTGTTGCTCTCCGCGAGGTCGGCCGAACCGCCCCACAGCTCGGGCAGCACGTCGGCCACCGCGTCGAGGAACGCCCCCGACCCCTTGCGCGTCGCCATCGAAGCGCCGGCCTCGAACGACGGCAGCTCCGAGGCCCAGCCCTCCGGCAGCGCACGCGTGGAGAGGCGCTGCCGCAGCGCGTGCCGCGAGGGGTTCGCCGAGGCCCACTTGTCGTACTCGCCCTGCCACTCCGCACGCCAGGCCTGACCACGCGCGACGGCCTCGCGCGTCAACGCCAGCACGTCGTCCTCGACCACGAAGTGCCGCTCCGGGTCGAAGCCCAGCACGCGCTTCACCGCCGCGACCTCGTCGGCGCCGAGCGCGGAGCCGTGGATCTTGCCGGTGTTCATCTTGGTCGGCGCGGGGTAGCCGATCACCGTGCGGAGCCGGATGTACGACGGGCGCGGGTCGGCCTTCGCCGCCGCGATGGCGTCCTGGATCGCGGCGACGTCCTCGCCGTCCTCCACCACCTGCACGTGCCAGCCGTACGCGCGGTAGCGCTCGTCCGTGTCCTCGGACAGCGCGATGTCGGTGTGGTCTTCGATGGAGATGTCGTTGTCGTCGTAGAACACGATCAGGTTCGCCAGCTGCTGGCGGCCCGCGATCGACGACGCCTCGGAGGTGATGCCCTCCTGGATGTCGCCGTCGGAAGCGATCACGTACACGAAGTGGTCGAAGAGGCTTTGCCCCGGCGAGGGTTCGGGATCGAACAACCCGCGTTCGCGGCGCGACGCCATGGCCATGCCGACCGCGTTGGCCAGGCCCTGCCCGAGTGGACCGGTCGTGACCTCGACGCCCTGGGTGTGGCGGTACTCCGGGTGCCCCGGGGTGAGTGAACCCCACGTGCGCAGCTGCTGGAGGTCCTCCAGTTCGAGGCCGTAACCGGCGAGGAACAGCTGGATGTACAGCGTGAGGCTGGTGTGCCCGGCGGACAGGACGAACCGGTCTCGCGCCGGCCACAGCGGGTCGGCCGGGTCATGGCGCATTTCGCGCTGGAACAGCGTGTACGCCAGCGGCGCGAGGCTCATCGCCGTGCCGGGGTGGCCGCTGCCGGCCTTCTCGACGGCGTCGGCGGCGAGCACGCGGACGGTGTCCACGGCGCGGGTGTCGGTGTCGGTCCAGCCTTGCGGGCGGCGGCGGGTGGTGACGGTGTCGGGCACTGTGCTCAGACTTCCCCTGCGTAGTCGGGATTTCCGCCCGTGGTGCACACGCGCCGAGCCGGTTCCGCGTCGTCCGGCGGGCTTCCGGGCGGCGCGGTCGGTCACCGGGCTCGACTGTAATGAGCTGACGCGAACCCCGGCAACTCACCGTGGGGCCGCTCTCAGCGGGACGACTCAGGTGTGTGAGTTTTCGGACCAGAGAGGTTCGGGAACGGACACGCCGAACGCGCCGCCCCACCGATTGCGGCTGCTCACCTCGTGCACCGGGCGGCGGTTCGCGGCGATGCCCCACTTGCCGCGCGGGTACCCCATCGCGAGCATGGCCGTGAGCTCCCAGCCCTCGTCCTCGGGCACGTCGAGCAGCTCCATGACCCGGTCGGACTCCAGGCGCAGCATGGTGGTGAGCATCCCGCCGACCCCTTCCGAACGCGCGGCGAGCAGCGCGCTCCAGATGGCGGGGTAGATGTTGGCGCCGCCGTGGTCGTCGATGGAGAAGACGAACAGCAGCAGCGGGATCTCGGTGAAGTGGTCGGTCAGGAAGTCCCCGGACTTCTTGATCCGCTTCATCGTCTCGCGGTGGTTCCCGGGGTCGTGGATCGGTTGCGCGAACGTGCCGGCCGCGATGTCCTCGTACTCCTTTTCCCGGCACCGCCGCCAGATCGGGGCGAGTTCGGCCTTGATGCCCGGATCGTCCACGGCCAGGAAGTGCCAGCGCTGGGTGTTGCCGCCGTTCGGTGCCCGGATCGCGGCGTCGAGGATGCGCGCCTGCACGTCCAGGGGAATCGCGTCCGGATGCATGCGCCGCATCATCCGCGTGGTGTAAAGGGCTTCGTGGACGTCCATCGAGGGCACAGGCGGCATGGAGCCGATTATGCCTCGATTTACGTTACAGTCAATGATCGGAACGGGTGCGTGTCACCGTTTGCCCGAAGTGGACGCCCGCCGCCGCGGCGCGGGCTTCTTCTCCAGCGCCGGCCAGAGCACGGCGACGACCGCCTCGGGGATCTCCGTTTTCGCTTCCCCTCGGTAGAACGCCGCGAAGTAGCTGCCGAAGCACATCGTCGCGATGGTGTGCTTGTCGATCTCGTCCCGTATGGCGCCCCGATCCTGTAGCTGTGTCAGCACACTTTCGACGAGCTCCACGCGGGGCTCGACGGCGTGCTTGCGCAGGATGTCGAGCAGCTCCGGCGTGCGGATCGCCTCGCCCGCGAAGTTGCCCATGAGCACCATGGCGTCCGGGTTGAAGTACGCGGGGTCGAGCCGGCGGACGGCCTCGGTGAGTGCCTCGCGCGGCTCGAGTCCGCTGAGGTCGAACGCGTACATGTCGCGCTGCTTGCGGAAACCGTAGTCGAGCGCGTCGACGACGAGCTCGAACTTCGTGGCCCAGCGCCGGTAGAGCGTGGGGCGGCTGACCTTCGCGTCGGTGGCGATGTCGCCGATCGTCATGCGGGAGTAGCCGTCGAGGACGAGCCGCCGGCGCGTGGCGAGGATGATCGCCTCGTCGAGCGCGGCATCCCGGGGGCGCCCGCCCGGCCGGGGTCCGTCTTCGGTGCCGACCTGCTCGTCCGCCGTCGCTTCGCGTGTCCGCGCCATGGCTCCACCTCGCCGAGAAAAGACCGATCCGCGAAGCATATCCGATCCGTTACACGACGGTGTTGTTATGCGGCAAGTTTAGTTACAGTACTTGACCGTAATCAAATGTGGACGTACGGTTCGGGAACGCCGAACCACAGCGGACCGAACGGAGTCGACGATGACCACGCCCCAGGAGCTGATCGACCGCAGCATCCCGTTCCTCAACGAGGTGAAGAACCGCACCGCGGGCGGGGAGCTCGAGTCCTGGCTCAACACCCGCTACGGGCCGGACAGTGAGCTCTACCAGGACCTGGCGCGCATGATCACCGAGGGCGTCGAGGCAGGCTGGGCCGCCAACATCGAGATCGAGGGCAAGAAGTACCGCCGCAGCCGCATCGCCGACCCGCAGGACGTGCTCAACTACTTCAGCATCACGGCCGTGTACATGGACAGCGTCGAGCCGTTCCGCGGTCAGTACCACCAGCACCCGTACGGCGAGCTCAACCTCGTGGTGCCGCTCGACCCCGACGCGAAGCTGATGGGCCCGAACGGCTGGAGCGGCCCCGGCTGGACCGCGCCCGGCCCCGGCAGCCACCACTACCCGGAGGTCAAGGACGGCGCGCTGATCGCGTTGTTCTACCTGCCCGCCGGCCGGATCTCCTACGACATCCAGCCGCCCGCGGCCTGAACCCGGGGAGCCCAGCGCCATGAACCCGGCGTCCACGATCGAGGAAGCGATGGCGACGCGGCGCAGCTGCCGGGCGTTCCTGTCGACGCCCGTGCCGCGCGCGGAGGTCGAACGGCTGCTCGCGCTGGCGTCGTCCTCGGCCAGCAATTCCAACAGCCAGCCGTGGCAGGTCCACGTGCTCACAGGCGCCGCCAAGCGCGCGTTGACGGCCGACCTGCTGCGCGCCTACGACGAGGGCCGCCGCGCCGCCGGCGAGTTCGCCTACCAGCCGGCGGCGGACTCGTGGCCCGAGCCGTTCCGCTCGCGCCGCCGTCGCTTCGGTGAAGGCCTGTACTCCCAAACGCTCGGCATCGCGGCCGGCGACACCGCCGGCCGCAACGGCCACCACCGGCGCAACTACGACTTCTTCGGCGCACCGGTGGGGCTGGTTCTCACGGTGAGCCGGGCACCACTGCAAGGTGCGCTGGTGGACGCCGGTCTGTTCCTCCAGGGACTGATGTTGTCCGCGCGCGGAGCCGGGCTGCACACTTGCGCACAGGCTTCGTTCATCGATTACCACCCGGTGTTGCGCCGCCACCTCGTCATTCCGGACGACCACATCGTCGTGTGCGGAATCGCGCTCGGGTATGCCGACGACGACCACCGCCTTGGTGGATATCGCACAACGCGGGAGCCGGTGGAATCCTTCGTCACCTTCTACGAGTCCGCCGCCGTGACCCACCAGGTGGAGCCGGCATGACGGTCGACCGTGATCTCGTCTACGCGACGGTCGGTGGCACCCGGCTGATGGTGGATATCCACCACGCTCCCACCACGGGGGCGCCCGTCGTGCTCTACCTGCACGGCGGCGGCTGGACCCGCGGCGACCGGCGCGGCGAGGCCGCACGGCGGCAGGCGCCCTTGGCGGAGCACGGTGTGACCGTGGTGTCCGTCGATTACCACCTGGCCCCAGGTGCGGTGTTCCCGCAGCAGGTGCACGACGTCAAGGGCGCCGTGCGCTGGCTGCGGGCGAACGGCGCGCGCCTCGGCCTCGAGACCGGGCGGCTCGGGGTCTGGGGCGCGTCCGCCGGCGCGTACCTGGGTTCGCTGCTGGCTTTGTCGCCGGGTGATGAGGAGCTGGAGGGGACGGTCGGCGGCAACGTCGACGAGTCGAGTGCTGTGCAGGCCGTGGTGCACTGGTTCGGACAAGCCGACCTGGCGGCCACGGCGGCGCGCAGCGGGCTGGAGGCGAAGCTGCTGCCGTTCCACTTCGAGGCCGACTTCCTCGGCGGAGCCGACCCGGCGGGGCATTCGCTGCTGACGCGGGTTTCGGCGTCGGCGCCACCGTTCCTGATCGCGCACGGCGACCGCGACCGCATCGTGCCGCCGGAGGAGGGCCGCGCGCTGCACGACGCGCTCGTGCGGGCCGGGGCGAGGAGCAGTTTCGTGCTGCTCGGCGGGGCCGGACACGAGGACGCCGCGTTCGACGGCCCGGTGAACCTCGCGACCACCGCGGCGTGGCTGCGCGCCGTTCTCGCCTGACAGCGCACGCGATTGCCGGACGCGGCACCCGTGAGCACCAGGGACTAAGGAGCCCGGTTATTTCGTTACAGATCACGAACGTATCGAAACAAACCGAAGGAGCCCGCGATGTCCACGACCCCGACCGTGGAGCACTGGTTCGATTTCCTCTGCCCCTTCTGCTACATCGCCCAGGACCGCAACCGGGTGCTCCGCGAACACGGCGTGGTGGTGAACGAACACCCGCTTCAGATCCACCCCGAGATCGGCCCCGGTGGCAGCCTGGCCGGTCCTCGCGTCGGCCCGACCTACGAGTTCCTCGCCCGTGAGGCCGAAGCCGCGGGCCTGCCCCTCGCGTGGACGGACCGGATCGCCTACTCGCTGCCGGCATTGGGCGCGTACGCCACGCTCGACGACCCCGAAGTCGCCGACCGCTTCGCCACGTCCGTGTTCAACGCGTACTTCGGCGAAGGCCAGGACCTCGAATCGCGCGACCTGCTGCTCAAGCTGACCGAGCAAGCCGGCGGTGACCCCGAGATCGTCCGCGCCGCCTGGGAATCGGGCGAAGCGGACCGGGCCGTGGGCCGCTCGGCGATCCTGGCGTACGAGAACGGCGTCGAGGGCACTCCCGCCTGGGTGGCGGGCGGCCGGAGCTTCAGCGGGTTGCGGCCCCGTGAATGGTTCGCGACGTGGGCTGGGTCTCTCGGCTGAACTCGGCCCGGGCCACGATCCGTGTCACAGAAGTCTTCGCAGGTCAGTGCGGGTGATACTTTGGCACAAAGATCACCCGCCCGGCCGATCGGTCCAGTCAGAAAGCCGCTCCACGATGGTTTTGTTCGGCACGGGTGATTCGTTCGCCTTCGCCTTCGACGAGTCCCGCCGGCTGCGCATCTCGGCGCCGGCCGACCGGCTGCCGTTGGCCGCCTTCCTCTACACCGACGCGCAAGCCGACGCCCACACCGTCGGGCAGCTCACCGGCCTGCTCCGCCGAGCCCAGCGCGAAGCCAAGACCTGGCTCGGCAACGGCACTTCCGTCGCGTTCACCGGCGACAGCGTGGTGCTCGAAAGCCTCTACGGCACCTGGCCACGCGCCGTCGTGCCGCAGCAGGTGTTCTTCGCCGCACTCGAGTCCCTGCACCGCTTCCTGCTCGCGTCCGGCGTGATCCCGGCCGAAACGGGCATCACGCGCAGGGCCTCCGAATACCGCAACCTGAAGAACGGCCGCTTCTCCTTCGTCGACCACACCTACTTCCCGCCGGACTGGACGCCCGAGGCCGTGTCCGCGGCCGGCACCGCCGCGTGGTCCTCGCCCGACGTCCTGCGCGACCCCGCCACGGGCGCCTGGTCCGGCACGTTCGCCGACCTGGAGATCGCCGGCTACCACGACCCGGCGACGGGCGAGGTGCTCACCTATTTCCCTGTGCAGCACTGATCCCCGTCCCTAGGCTCACGGCCATGGCAGGCTGGGAGTGGGACGAATCGCTGTACTCGGGCAGCGCGGCTTACTACGCGAGGGGCCGCGTCGCGTATCCGCCGGAGCTCGCCGACGAACTCGCCGACGCGCTGCGGCTCGACGGTTCCGGCCGCCTCCTCGACGTCGGCTGCGGCCCGGGCTCCCTCACGCTGCTGCTCGCCACCCACTTCGAAGACACCGTCGGCCTCGACGCCGACCCCGACATGCTCGCCGAAGCCGCCCGGCTGGCCGCGGCGAAAGGAATCACCACCACCCGCTGGGCCCACGGAAGGGCCGAGGACCTGCCGCCCGGGCTCGGCGCGTTCCGGCTCGTCACGTTCGCCCAGTCCTTCCACTGGCTCGACCGTCCCCGCGTCGCCGCGGCGGTACGCGGAATGCTCGAGCCCGGCGGTGCCTGCGTCCACGTGCACGCCACCACCCACCGCGGCGGCGCGACCGAATCGACGCCACCCCACGAGCGGATCGCCGAGCTCGTGCGCGAATACCTCGGCGAAACCCGACGCGCGGGCCGCGGCACCCTCCCCGAAGGCACGGCCGCAGGGGAGACGGAGATCTACCGCGCCGCCGGGTTCACCGGCCCCGAGAGGATCGAGGTGCCCGGCTCCGCCGTCGTCCGGGATATCGACGACGTCGTCGCCACGGTGTTCTCGTTGTCGAGTTCCGCACCGCACCTCTTCGGCGATCGCGTGGGCGCTTTCGAGTCCGAATTGCGGGGTCTTCTCACTGCCGCGAGTCCATCCGGAAAGTTCCGTGAGCAGATGCGCGAGTTCGTCGTCGATGTCTGGCGGCCGTGAAATCGGGCCTGGTTGTCACACCAACGGGTGGTTTCTTCGACGATCACTCCGAGGAGTACCGCGTGTCTCCGAACGAGCGGCCAGGATCCCCGCCCCACAGGCGAAGCGGGCGAAATCGTCCGCACCTCGCTGACCACGGCCGATCGCCGCGCAGGGGCGAATTTCCCTAGTCCCCCTAATGGGGTGGGGCCCGAAATCCCTAATGTCGATGCGCCGAACCCCCGGGGTGGCCCCCGATGGCCGCCGAACGGCCGCGCCCTATCTTCGTCCCGAACCCCTTCGACTTCGCGGCATGCCCACGACGGCCGAATCAATCAGTGCACAGGAGACAACAAACTATGGACGCGGTGCAGAACCTGCACGAATTCGCCATGACCCTGCTGAGCGACCCGCAGGCCGCGGCCGCCTACGCCGCCAACCCGCAGGGCCTGCTCGACACTGCCGGCCTGGCTGACGTTTCGCCGGCCGACGTGCAGGACATCATGCCGCTGCTGGCCGACACGGCCCCGCTGGCCGCCGCCCCGAGCCTGCCGGTCTTCGGCAACGTGCTTTCGCACGCGGCCGGCGAGCGCGCCGACCTGCCGAACGTGACCGGCCTGGCGAGCGGCCTGCCGAACCTGAGCGGCGTGTTCGAGACCGTCAGCGACGTCGCGGACCAGACCGGCCTCAACACCCTCACCCACTCCACCCTCGGCACCGTGTCGAACGTCGTCGACCACGTGGCCGGTGCGGTCAACGGTGTCCCGATCGCCGGCCCGGTCGTGGCCGCCGGTGCGATCGACCTCGAGCACACCGTCGACGCGGTGGGCGAGCACGTCTTCGACGGCAAGCTCGTGGGCGCCGCGGTCGACGCCACCACCAACCACCTGGGCGACGCCCTCATGCCGCGGGCCGCTGTGGCCGCGATCGCGGGTGTCCCGGCGATCGGCGGCCCGGTGTCGGGTCTCGTCGAGGACGTCCGTGTCACCGGCGCCGGCCTGCTCGGCCACGTCAACGACGCCATCGGCTCCACCCCGGTCGGCATCCACGGTGACGAGCGTGCCGACTTCGGTGCCGCGGGCGACCTGTCGCACACGCTGGACCACGTCGTCCCGGCCGCGGCCGCCGTTCCGGCGCTGCCGGCCCTCCCGGCGGTTCCGGGTGTTCCGGCCGTCCCGGCGCTGCCGGCCGTCCCGAACGTCGCCGGCACCGTCGGCTCCGTGACCCACACCCTGTCGGCCGCCGCGCCGCAGGCCCCGGTCGTGGGCGACACCGTGCACCACGTGCTCGACACCGTCGGCCAGGCCGACACCGCGGGCATCCAGCACACCCCGATCGCCGACGTCGCGGACGCGACCCACACCGGCTCGCCGCTGGGTGGCGTCGAGACCCACGCGCAGGACCTGGCGCACGGTCTCGACCTGCACACCGCGACCGACGCGCTCGGCCACCTGCCGCTGCTCGGTCACTGAGTTCTGCCGCTCCAACCAAAGACAGGCCCGGACCGTTTGGTCCGGGCCTGTTTTTTTGTGTCCGGGGAAAACACTGTGATCTAGGAAGACAATGTGTCCCTAGAAAGACGCTGCGCTCACGAAGGCGAAGGCGCGTGCGTCCGCCGGTAGTGGCGCGCGACCCTGGCGCGGTTGCCGCAGATGTTGCCCGTGCACCACTGCCGCCGCTTGGTCTCCGCGACGAACAGCATCGAGCACGCGGGGTTGGCGCAGCGGCGAAGTTTCTCCAGCTGCGCCGGGGAAGACAGGAGTTCGATCGCCTCGGTGGCGATCGCCGCCAGCGCCGCGTTGCCGCCGTGCTCGGTGTGCCAGCGCGTGGCCGCGGTCAGCACGCCGTCGGCGCCCGCGGCCAGCCGCAGGCTGCGCGGCACGGCCGAGGCGAACGCGTTGAGGTCCTCGATCGAAACGGCCTGGGGCGCCCGGGTTTCCAGGTGCGACTCCAGCAGGTCGCGGATCGCCGCGCGCAGCCTCCGCGTCGCCGCCGCGGCGGGGACGCTCGCCTCGGGCAGCCGGGGCAGCTGCAGCCGCCACCAGGTCTCGTAACCGTCCGTCGGTTCGATCAGGTCGACGGCGGGGTCCGCCGCCGTCATGAGGGTGTCGGCGAGGTCGAGGGCCACGAGCGGCTCGCCGCCCATGGGGAACCCGGCTGCCTGCACGTCCTCGAGGGTCGGTCCGGCGGTCATGGCTCCACGATATCCGTCACATCGTCGCGGGGTGGTCAGGGCGCCGTTAGTAACTCATACTGAGGTTACTAATGGACTGGAGGAGCCATGAGCCCGTGGGCGAGGGTCGGCGCGGCGGTGCTCGCGGTTGGGTGGGGAGCCAACCAGTTCTCGCCGCTGCTGATCGTCTACCGCGACCAGGAACACCTCTCGCCGACGATCGTCACGGCGATCTTCGGCGCCTATGTGGTCGGGCTGATTCCGGCACTGCTGCTGGGCGCGCGGTTCTCCGACCGGCTCGGCCGGCGCCGCGTGATGCGCCCGGTGCTGGTGCTTTCGGCGCTGGCTTCGGTGATCCTGCTGTTCGGCGCCGGGTCGACGTGGATGCTGGCGCTCGGCCGGCTCGTCGCGGGGGTCGCTTCGGGTGCCGCGTTCGGGCCGGGCAGCGCGTGGATCAAGGAGCTGTCCACGGACGCCGGTCCGGGTGCGGGGGCGCGCCGGGCCGCGATTTCGCTGTCAGTCGGGTTCGGCAGCGGGCCGCTGGTCGCCGGGGTCCTCGCGCAGTGGCTGCCGGCGCCGGCCGTGGTGACCTACCTGGTGCACATCGCGGTGACGGTGGTGGTCGGCGTGCTGGTGTGGAACGTCCCGGAAACCGTGACGGGCGCGGCTTCTTCCGGAGACCGGCGTCGCGAGCTCAAGCACGCACTGACCAGTCCCGAGTTCCTCCGCCGGATCGTGCCGAGCGCGCCGCTGGTGTTCGGCGTGGCGACGACCAGTTTCGCGGTCCTGCCGACGCTGTTGCCCGCGCCGGTCGCGCCCGTGGCGAGCAGCGGTGTGATCGCGGGGCTGACACTGGGCAGCGGGTTGCTCGTCCAGCCCCTGGCCCGCGCGCTGGAACGACGGCGCAGCCCGCTCGTGCTGACCTGCGGCCTCGGCCTGACCGTGGCGGGTTTCCTGCTCGCCGCGCTGTCGACGGAGCTGGGGCGGGCTCTCTTGACGCTCCCCGCCGCCGTCGTCCTGGGTGCGGCTTACGGCATGCTGCTGGTCGGTGGGCTCAGCCGCGTCGAAGCGCTCGCGGAGGCAGCCGATCTCGCCGGCGTGACGGCGGTGTTCTACTGCCTGGCGTACCTCGGTTTCGCGGCGCCGTACCTGTTCGCGGCGGTCGTCGTCGTCGTCCCGGCGCCCGTGGCCTTCGTGGTCGCCGCAGGAGTGAGCGTGGTGCTGGTCGTCGTCACCGCGCCCTTCCCCGCTCGCGTGGCGCGGTGATCGCGGTGACCCAGCCCCGCGTCCGCGTGACCGCCCAGCTCAAGGAACTCCGCTTCGACGCCGGTTCCCGCGCCCTCGACCTCGTCGCCACCCTCGGCCGTCGCCCGACCGCGGCCATCGAGCGTCTCGGGAACACCGCCCGCCTCGACGCGTGGGCCACCGGCGTGGGCCTGCCGCTGCTCCCGGGCGAAGCGACCGAGGCCGCGCTTTCCGACTCGCAACGCTTGCGGGAGGCCGTTTTCCGCGTAGTCACGGACGTCATGGCCGACGCCCCGGTCGACCCCACCGCGGCCGCGACGGTCGAGGCCTACGCCGTCTTCACCGCGGAACCTTCGCGTCTGGAGCTGGCCGCCGACGGCCGCGTGGCTTCAGGCCCCCGCCTCCGCACGTCCGCCCAGGTGCTGGCCACCGTCGCCCGTGATGCCATCGACGTCGTGACCGACCCGGCCCGCCGAACGCGCCTCCGCGCCTGCGACTCGCCGTTGTGCCGCATGCTCTTTCTCGACACGCCAGGCGGCCGCCGGCGCCGCTGGTGCTCCATGCGGCGCTGTGGCAACAGCAGCAAAGCGGCGGCCTTCCGGGAACGCACCACGCACCAGGCGTGACCACGTCCGTCCAGGCCGGCAAATGAGCGCACAACTGCACGAAGAGTCAGTGCTGGTGCGTTGTTTGATCATTTTCCGGCACAGTCGTCATTGTGCGACGTAACTTTCGCGGTGATCTGGCCGGCGCGCGGAAGGGCAACCCATGGCTGTTACGGAGGCACTGCGGCCGGGAGAGTCCGGACCCCTAAGCCGTCACTCGCGGATTGTGCGGCGACGGCACCACGCCCGACGCGTGCAGCGGCACGCCCGTACGCGATACCACCCGCGTCGGGTGGAAGCGGACGCGGCGGCCCGTGGCGTCGTCCTCGCCGGCGGTGCCCGGGGTGACCCATTCGAGCGCGGCGGTGCCGGTCATCTGGAGCGTGGTGCCGGTGGTGAAGTCGAGGAACAGCAGCGACGCTTCGGGGTCGGTGGTGATGTTGCCGAGGCTGTTGAACAGGTTGTTGCCCGCGTAGTCGGGCCACCACACGTCGTCGCCGTCGAGGCGGACGAAGCCGGGCTCGCCACCCTTGTGGGACGAGTCGGCGCCGCGCGTCGGGTGGATCGTGCCGAGGAAGAACGTGTCCGCACGGCGGATGAGGGCGCGGTGGGCGTCGGTCAGGGCGTCCGATCGTTCGACGGCGGCCGGCGCCGGTTCGGAGTCGATCTCCAGCCGGCGCTGCTGGATGTAGGAGGGGCAGTTGCCGTACGCCTGCTCCACGTCGAGGAGGAACCCGCCCTCGGCCGCGGCCACGACGGTGCCGTTGACCCGCAGCCGGCGCCGGGTCGCGAACTCGACGGCGATCAGGCCGACCGGCTCGCCCGTGGGCAGCTCGTGCAGAGGGTCGCCGGCGCCGGGGCGCGTGTGCACGACCAGCGTCGTGTCGAAACCCTCCAGGAAACCGGCGGGCCCGAGCAGGGGAGACGTCCACAGTGTCCCGTCGGCGTCGCGCGCCGTGACGGCCGCGAACTCGCGCTGCGCGAGGAAACCCTCGCCCCCGCGGCTCAGGTGCGCGGGCGCGAGCATGCCTTCGAGCCGCGCCGCTTCGAACTCGAGCCCGGCCTGCCGTTGCACGCTCAGCTCACCGCTGTGGAACCCGGTGGTGATCGGTTGCGTGGTCATGTGTGCCCTCTCATCCGGCTTGCTGGTCGTGGGTCCGGCGGTAGTGGCGGGCGACCCGCACGCGGTTCCCGCAGACGTTGCCCGCGCACCACTGGCGACGCCGGTTCGTGGCGAGGAACAACATCGTGCAGTCGGGGTTCGCGCAGCGGCGCAGCCTGGCGAGGCGCGCGGGGTCGGCGAACAGCTCGATCGTTTCGCGCGCGATGGCCGCCAGCGCGACGTTGCCGCCGTGCTCGCTGTGCCAGCGTGTGTGCGTCTCCCAGGCCTCGTGCGCTTCGAGCCGCGGGCTCGTCGGCACGGCCGCCGCGACCGCGTTGACCTCCTCGAGCGACGCCGGCGCGGGCCCGCGGCCGTCGAGGTGCGCTTCGAGCAGGTCCCGGATCGCGGACCGCAGCCGGCGCGTGGGCACGAGGCCTGGTGCCGCCGACCCCGGCAGCCGCGGCAGCTCCAGCCGCCACCAGGCGGCGCTGCGCTCGGGTGAGGCGAGGAGGTCGCCGTCGCCCGACTCCGTCGCGGCCGCGAGCGTGTCGGCGAGATCCAGCGCGACCAGCGGCTCGCCGCCCATCGGGAAGCCCGCCCGTTGCATGTCCTCCAGGCTGACGCTACTGCTCATGACACGAGTGTACGCATTAGTCATCGCTGTCGACAAGTTTTTGAAGGGGCCTTGCGTTCGTTATGCTAACGGATATACAGTCCGCAAATCCGTTAGCGAAAAGGAAGGCGAAAGTCATGGGACTGGCATGGCAGCAGGGACCGCTTTCGACCAGGTCGGTCGGGAGGTTCCTCACCCCGGAGCCGTTGCCCGAGCGGTTGCTCTTCGTGGAGCCACTGCGCAGGCGGATGCGGGTCCGGTTCGGTGGTGCGTGGATCGTCGACAGTGAAGACGTGCTGCTCCTGCACGAACCGGGCCACTACCCGGTGGCGTTCTTCCCGAAGACCGCCGTCTCCGACGGCGTGCTGGAGTCGAGCGGCCGCGTGACGAAGCACCGCGAGCTGGGTGACACCACGTGGTACACGGTCGCCGCCGGCGAAGGCCGCGCCGAGCGTGCGGCGTGGGAGTACACCGGGTTGCCGGAGTACGCCGACGTGCTGAAGGACCGCGTCGCCTTCGCGTGGCGCGCCATGGAGGCCTTCTACGAGGAAGACGACCGGATCGTCGGCCACGCCGCGGACCTCTACCACCGCAACGACATCCGCAGCACGTCACGGCACCTCGTGGTCCGCGACGGTGACCGCGTCATCGCCGACACGCACAACCCGGTGGTGCTGTACGAGTCCGGCTTCGCGCCGCGCTGGTACGTGCCGCGCGAGGACATCGTGGATGGCGCGCTGACCCCGATCGAGGGACAGACGTTCTGCCCGTACAAGGGACTCGCGAGCTACTACGACATCGGCTCGCACGCCGGCGCCGCCTGGTCGTACGAGCAGGCCTGGACCGAGGTCGAGCGCGTCTCCGGCCTGGTGTCCTTCGAACCGGACAAGATCGAGGTCTACCTCGACGGCGCGCGGCAGTCGCTGGAGCCCGGCCAGACCGTGATCGCGCACGGTGTCGACCGCGGCCTCGACACCGACGAGATCGAGAAGCGCACCGCTTGAGGTGCCGGCCTTACCGAATCCGAACGAGCCGGGGAAACCGGTGGTAACCGTGTCACAGTGGTACGTCGTCGCGGCGCAGGAGGTGCTGGCATGACCGCAAAAGTGCTGTCGGTGAACGTGGGCCTGCCGAAAAACGTGTCCTGGCAGGGCAAGACCGTCTACACGGGAGTGTGGAAGCACTCCGTCGACGGCCCGGCCATGGTTCGCCGCCTCAACATCGACGGCGACGGCCAGGGAGACAAAGGCGGTCACGGCGGCGAGCAGCGAGCCGTGTTCGTCTACCAGATCGGCTCGTACCGCCACTGGGAGCAGCACTTCGGCCGCGACGGCCTGGAGTACGGCTCGTTCGGCGAGAACCTCACCGTCGACGGCCTGCCCGACGATGAGGTGTGCATCGGCGATCGCTACCGCATCGGCGAGGCCGAGTTCGAGGTCACGCAGCCGCGGGTCACGTGTTACCGCGTCGGCATGCGGCTCGGCGAGCCGGAGCTGCCCGCGCTGCTCGTGGCCCACCACCGGCCGGGGTTCTACTTCCGCGTCATCCGCGAGGGCCACGTCGCGGCCGGCGACCCGATCGTGAAGACGCGCACCGGGCCGGGCGCGCTGAGCGTGGCCGACACCGATGCGTTGCTGTACCTGCCTGAGAAGAACGGCGAGAAACTGCGCGTCGCCGCGGGGATCCCCGCGCTGAGCCCGGGGTGGCGGCAGTCGTTCGAGGAGCTGCTGGGCATCGGGACCGTCGCTCAGGGACCCGCGTGGGAGGGCTTCCGCCCGCTGCGCGTCACGGCGGTGCGGCCCGAGAGCACCTCGGTGACGTCGGTGTATTTCGAGGCCGAGGACGGCAGCGCGCTGCCCGCCGCCCGGCCCGGGCAGTACTTGACGCTGCGAGTCCCGGGCGCCGCCACGCCGGCCCCGGTGCGCAGCTACTCGATTTCCTCCGCGCCGGGCTCCGACGGCTACCGCATCAGCGTGAAGCGCGAGGGCGCGGCCAGCACCTTCCTGACCACGCAGTTGGCGGCAGGCGCGGTGCTGGACGTGGCCGCGCCGCGAGGCGACTTCGTGCTCGGCGACGGTTCTTCGCCGGTGCTGCTCGTGTCCGCCGGGATCGGGGTGACACCGGTGCTGGCGATGCTGCACCAGCTGGCCGCACAGGGCAGCACCCGCGAGGTGTGGTGGATCCACGGCGCGCGCGGGCCGGCGGAGCACCCGCTGGCCGCCGAGGCCCGGGAGTTGCTCGCCGCGTTGCCCGGCGGCCGCGCGGACATCTTCTACAGCGCCGCGACGGCGGAGGAACGTACCTCGGCCGGAGCCCATTCCGGGCGGCTCACCAAGGACGCGCTGGTGGAGCTGGGTGTGCCCGCCGACGCGTCGGCGTACCTGTGCGGCCCGGCGGCGTTCATGACGGACATGACCGCTGCCCTCACCTCGGCGGGTCTGGCCGCGTCCCACATCCACAGCGAGCTGTTCGGCGCGCTGGACGCCATCAACCCCGGCCTTGTCGGCCAGGCCCCGCGCCCGCCGCACGCGCCGGAGGGACCGCCCGGAACCGGGCCGACCGTCACGTTCGCGCGCAGCGGCATCTCGGCCCCGTTCCCCGGCGGCAGCCTGCTGGAACTCGCCGAGTCGTGTGACGTGCCTGCCCGCTGGAGCTGCCGCAGCGGCGTCTGCCACACGTGCGTGACGCCCGTGCTCTCCGGTTCCGTCGACTACTCGCCTTCGCCGCTGGAGCCGCCGGATCCGGGGCAGGCGCTGGTGTGCTGCTCCACCCCGCACACCGATCTCGTCCTGGACATGTAACCCCGTGCTCGAAAGGAACACCACCATGAACTGGGCTCTCGAGGTCCTCACCCTGGCTGTCAGCGACGTCGACAAATCGCTGAAGTTCTACACCGACCAGGTCGGGTTCTCCCTCGACGTCGACTACCACCCGCAGGACGGCTACCGCGTCGTCCAGCTCACCCCGTCCGGCTCCGCCTGCTCCATCCAGCTCGGCACCGGCCTCACCGACGCCGCCCCGGGCTCGGCGCGCACCACCTACCTCGTCGTCACCGACCTCGAAGACGCCCGCGGCGAGCTCGCCGGGCGCGGCGTCCCCGTCGGCGACTTCCGCCACAAGGCCGGCCTCGCCGACTGGCAGGGCGACTGGGCGCCCGGCCTCGACGCCGACCGCCGCGACTACGCGAGCGCCTTCGACTTCGCGGACCCGGATGGGAACACGTGGGTGGTGCAGGAGATCGGGTACCGCGCCTGACGGGTCGGCGGATGTGCCGAAACTGCCGTTGCTTGTGCGGGAAGTGTCGGAAGATGTTCGGGAAGTTACTGTGCGGGTGAGGAGGTTCCCATCCCGTGTCCGAATGTTGTCCGCCTTCGCGCTCTTCGCACCATTCCCTGGCCGCCGAGGTTCCGGCCGGGCCCGCGACCAACGCGGACGGTTTGCTCACCTTGCCCGGCGGCAGCTTCCGGATGGGGACCGACGACGCCGACGGTTTCCCCGACGATCGGGAAGGCCCGGTGCGGGAAGTCACGGTGGCGCCGTTCGCCATCGACGCCTACGCGGTGACCAACGCACGCTTCGCCGAGTTCGTCGAGGCCACCGGGCACCGGACGGAGGCCGAGGATTTCGGTTGGACGTACGTGTTCGCGAAGTTCGTGCCCGGTGCGCTGCGCAAGATCTCGCCGCGGCCGGAGCAGACCCCGTGGTGGTGCGGCGTCGCGGGCGCGTATTGGCAGGCGCCGGAAGGACCGCACAGCAGCGTCGAGGACCGGTGGGACCACCCCGTTGTCCACGTGTCCTGGAACGACGCCCTGGCCTACTGCGCGTGGGCCGGGCGTCGGCTCCCGACCGAGGCCGAGTGGGAGTACGCGGCGCGAGGCGGGCTCGACCAGGCGCGGTTTCCGTGGGGTGACGAACTCACCCCCGGCGGCGAGCACCGGTGCAACATCTGGCAGGGCCGGTTCCCCGTGCACAACACGGAAGAAGACGGCCACGTCGGCACCGCGCCCGTGGATGCGTTCTGGCCCAACGGTTTCGGCCTGTACAACGTGTCCGGCAACGTCTGGGAGTGGTGCGCCGATCGGTTCGACCCCGAAAACCGGTCCATGCGCGGTGGGTCGTACCTGTGCCACGAGTCCTACTGCAACCGCTACCGCGTCGCCGCCCGGACGGGCAACACACCCGATTCTTCCAGCGGCAACACGGGTTTCCGTACCGCCGCCGACATCTGAGTCAGGACTCGAGGTAGGCCAGCACGTCGGCGGGTTCGGCGGCGAAGTGCACGAGGTCGTCGAGCCGCAGCGGCAGGAAACCGTCGTCTTCCATCCGGCGCAGCTGCAGGATCAGGCCGTCGTAGAAGCCGTCGGTGTTGAGCACCACGATCGGCTTGTGGTGCAGCCCGTGCTTCTTGAGTTCCAGGACCTCGGTGACCTCATCGAGCGTGCCGAGGCCGCCGGCCAGCACGACCACGGCCTCGGAACGCGAGAGCAGCAGCGCCTTGCGCTCGGCCAGGTCCGCGGTGATCACCATCTCGTCGGCGTTCTCGCGGGCCGCGGCGCGCATCAGCTCGACCGAGATCCCGACGAGGCGCCCGCCCGAAGCCCGTACGCCGTCGGCGACGACCTTCATCAGGCCGCTGTCGGACCCGCCCCACACCAGCGTGTGGCCGCCTTTGCCGACGAGGTCGGCGAACTCGCGCGCGGGCTCGGTGTAGCGCTCGTCGAGGTCGGCGGCGGAGAGGAAGACGCAGATGTTCATGGCCGGACTCTATAAAGCTCAGCCCACGCGGTACCGCGCGACCGCTTCGGAGTCCCACTCCAGGCCGTTGCCAGGGCGGTCGGACGGCGTCGCGTGGCCGTCGGCGATCCGCAGCGGTTCACGCAGGATCGGGGCGGCCCAGTCGACGTACTCCAGCCAGTGCGCGGTCGGTGTCGCGGCCAGCAGGTGCACGCTGACCTCGGGGAACAGGTGCGAAGACAGCGGGGTGCCACGCGTGCCGGCCAGGGCGGCGGCGTCGCGCCAGCCCGTGACGCCGCCGATGCGATCCAGGTCGGGCATGACCAGGTCACTCGCGTCGTGCTCCAGAGCGACGGCCATCGCGCGCGGGCCCGCGAAGTTCTCACCGATCTGCACGGGGGTGCTCACGGTGGCGGTGAGCCGGGCGTTGGCCGCGTAGTCGTCGTGGCGCACGGGTTCTTCGAACCACGACAGGCCTTCGTCGTCGAGCGCGCCGCAGCGGGCGAGGGCGTCGGGCAGGTCGAGGGCCTGGTTGTAGTCGGCCATGACTTCGATGTCGGGGCCGACCGCCGCACGGACGGCGCGCACGGCGACCAGATCGTCGGCGGCGGGGCGACCGAGCCGCATCTTGACCGCGCGGAAACCTTCGGCCACGAGTTCCTGGGCTTCGTCGGCCGCGGCCGACGGTTCGATCATGCCGAGGCCGTTGCTGTTGTACGCGGGGATCGGTTTCAGTGGCGCGCCGAGCAGCCGCGCCAAGGGCAGGCCCGCGGCGATGGCCATCGCGTCCCAGCACGCGGTGTCCACGAGCGACACCACCGCGGCGACGAGCCCTTGCACGCCGAGCAGTTTGAACCTCGCTTCGAGTGTTGTCCGCACGGCCGCGGGATCGGCCGCGGTGCCGGCCAACGCCTCGTGCACGCCGCGGACCAGTGCCGCGGCGGCGTGGCCGGCGTTTTCGAGGTAGCAGAACGAATACGCCCGCCCGGTCACACCTTCCTCGGTGTGCAGGTCGAGCAGCAGCAACGGCGCCGCCGTGACGCGCGCGGCGCTGGTACCGAGCGGCCGGCGCATCGGCACCAGGACGAGCGTGGCTTCGACCGACTGGATCGTGAGGGACATCAGTGGTGGCCTTCGCTGTGCACCGCGAGGATGTCGGTGATGGCGCGGTTGCACGGCGTCGGCACGCCCAGCGCCTTGCCGCGCTCGACGACGTCGCCGCTGAGCCACGTGACCTCGAGCCGGTTGCCGCGTTCGAGGTCGTGGTGCATCGAGGACGTCATGCCTTCGGGCACGCCGTCGGTGAAGGCGAGCCGGTCGTCGGCGTAGTCGGCGGGCAGCGCCACGCCCTGGGCGCGCGCGACCTCGACGACCTCGGCCATCACGTCGTGCAGGAACGCCCTCGAGCGCGGGTTGGCGCGGATCGGGCCGATCGTGGTGCGCGCGGTGCTCGTGGTGCCGGAAAGGCCGACCAGGAACACGAACTTCTCCCAGATCGTCTGTTCGATCTTGGTGCTGATCTCCACGTCGATGTTGCTTTCCGCGCACGCGTCGTGGAATTTCTGAACACGCGCCGAGGTGGTGCCGTCGTACTCGCCGAACACCAGCTTCTGCAGCGTGCCCGTGTGCCGGATCACGCCCGGCTCGGCAATCGTGGCGGCGATGTAGCACACGCCGCCGATCACGTGCTCGGGCCCGAGGACGCGGCGCAAGATGTCGTCCTTGACCACGCCGTTCTGGAACGACACCACGGCCGTCTGCTCGGTGAGCAACGGCTTGATGAGCTCCGCGGACGTCTCGGTGTCCCACAGCTTCACCCCGAACAACACGAGGTCGGCGGGCGCCAGCCGGGTCGGATCGTCGGTCACGTCGATCTTCGGCAGGTGCAGGTCGCCGAACGGGCTCTCGACCTTCAAGCCGTTGGCGCGCAACGCTTCGAGGTGCTTGCCGCGGGCGATGAAGCTCACGTCGTGGCCGCCTTGGGCCAGCCGCGCCCCGAAGTAGCCGCCCACTCCGCCGGTGCCCATCACCACGACCCGCATGTGATCCCCTTAGTTGATCGTTCGTCCAAGTTGTGTGCCCTGGTGTTTCTACCACGGTGGAATAGTGGTGTCGATATTCTTGAACGCTTACTCTACTATTACGACGTGGGACGCACACGCACCTTCGACGTCGACGAAGCCCTCGGCGTCGCCCTGGACACCTTCTGGCAGCGCGGTTACGACGCCACGTCGATCCAGGCGCTGTGCCAGGCCATGGACATCCAACCCGGCAGTGTCTACGCCGCGTTCGGAAACAAACACGACCTGTTCGTCGCCGCACTCCGCTCCTACGCGGCCACCGTGTCCGCCGAGGCCGTCGAGCGGCTCAACGTCGCTCCCAGCGGCATGGCCGGCCTGCGCGACTACTTCGCCCACCTCGTCGACGCCATGGTCGACGGCCGGCGCCGCTGGGGCTGTCTCGTCACCAACTCGCTCGTCGAACTCACCGACCGCGACCCCGGTTTGGCCGCGATGTTCGAACAACACCTCGCCAACCTCCGCACCGCCTTCGCCGGTGCCCTCACTCGCGCTCGCGCCGCCGGCGAACTCCGCCCGGGTGCCGGCCCCGAATCCGCGCCCCTGCTCGTGGCTGTGGTGCAGGGCATGAACGTGCTCGCCAAGACCACCCCGGGCCGCGTCACCCTGCAGTCGATCGCGGACAGTGCCCTGGCCGGCCTCGCCGCGGAGGCTCCTGCCTCGGTCTGAGGCCGTTGGGCGTCCACCTCGTGACGGTGCCCACTCGAACGGGGCAAACCTGTCACATCCGGCATCGCTGTCTTGTCTCTCCTGTGCAGGGCGAGAGAGCGAGGAGCGAAATGCGCAGGATCCTGGTGGTCGGCGGCGGGTACGCGGGTTTCTACGCGGCCTGGGGACTCGAGAAGCGGTTGCGGCCGTCGGAGGCCGAGCTCACTGTCGTCGACCCGCGGCCGTACATGACGTACCAACCGTTCCTGCCCGAGGTCACGGCCGGGTCGATCGAGGCGCGCCACGCGGCGGTGTCGCTGCGGCGGCACCTCAAGCGCACCCGGATCGTGGCGGGAGCGGTCACGGAGATCGACCACGCGAACCGCCGCGTGGTCGTGCGACCGGCCGAGGGACCGGAGTTCGAGCTGGAGTACGACGAGATCGTGGTGACGGCCGGCGCCGTCACGCGCAAGTTCCCGATCCCCGGCGTCACCGAGGAGGCGATCGGGATGAAGCACGTGGAGGAGGCCGTCGCGATCCGTGACCGGCTGCTGACGTCGTTCGACCGCGCGTCGGCGCTCGAGTCGGGGCCGGCGCGGCGGAAGCTGCTCACCGTGACGTTCGTCGGCGGTGGCTTCTCGGGCGTCGAGGGCTTCGCGGAGCTGCTGTCGTTGGCGACGGCGCTGCTGAAGTCGTACCCCGAGATCAGCCGCGACGAGCTGAGCTTCCACCTGGTGGAGGCCCAGGGCCGGATCCTGCCCGAGGTCACCGACAAGCCGGGGCGGTGGGTGGTCCGCTCGCTCGAACAGCGCGGCGCCCACGTGCACCTCAACACGCAGCTGCGCTCGGCCGTCGACGGGCACGTGGTGCTCTCGACGGGCGAG
The DNA here is from genome assembly GCF_040682095.1 of Amycolatopsis sp. NPDC051372. Classification (NCBI taxonomy): domain Bacteria; kingdom Bacillati; phylum Actinomycetota; class Actinomycetes; order Pseudonocardiales; family Pseudonocardiaceae; genus Amycolatopsis; species Amycolatopsis sp. NPDC051372. The sequence goes on along the minus strand of NZ_JBFBAF010000020.1, from coordinate 21,013 downwards.
GAGTTCGATTCCGCACTCATCGTGTGGACGGCGGGCAACGCCGCCAACCCCGTGGTGCACAACCACACCGACCTGCCGATCGACGAGCGTGGCCTGCTGGTCGTGCGCGCCGACCTGCGGGTGGGCACCGAGACGGACCCGGTGCCCGGAGCGTGGGGCGCCGGTGACGACGCCGCCGTGCCGGACCTCGCGTCGCCGGTGGCGGGGGCGCGGACGGTGCCGAACGCACAACACGCGTTGCGCCAGGGCAAGCTGCTTGCTCGAAACCTCACCGCGCATGTTCGCGGGCGCACACCCAAGCCGTACGTGCACCACGGGCTGGGTTCCGTCGCGACGCTCGGCATCGGCAAGGGCATCTTCCAGTACCGCCGGATCGTGATCACGGGCCTGCTCGCGTGGCTCATGCACCGCGGTTACCACGTGCTGGCCGTGCCGAGCTGGGAACGCAAGGTCCGCGTGCTCGCGATCTGGCTCACGGCGGCGTTCTTCGGCCGCGACATCGTGTCGCTCGCGTCGGTCGAGCACCCGCGCGACGCGTTCGTGTCCGGAGGTGACCCGATCAGGTGATCCGCGGCGGCGCTGTCACAGATCCGCGGTCCGCCTTGTCGAGGCTGGTGCGAAGTCCCCGGGCCGGCCGGGGACACCCAGCGAAAGGCGCATCATGAGGATTGTCGTCATCGGCGGTACCGGCCTGATCGGCTCGCGGGTCGTGAGCCTGCTGACGGAGCACGGCCACGAGGCGGTTCCGGCGTCGCCCAGCTCCGGCGTGAACACGGTGACGGGCGAAGGCGTCAAGGAAGTACTGGAGGGCGCCGACGTGGTGGTGGACGTATCGAACTCGCCGTCGTTCGCCGACGACGACGACGTGATGGCCTTCTTCCGCGCGGCCACCACGAACCTGACCGAGGCCGCCAAGGGCGCGGGAGTGGGCCACTTCGTCGCGCTGTCGGTGATCGGCAGCGACCGGTTGCCCGAATCCGGCTACCTGCGCGCGAAGGTCGCCCAGGAGGAGCTGATCAAGGGCTCCGGCCTGCCGTACTCCATCGTGCGGGCCACGCAGTTCTTCGAGTTCGTCGGCGCGATCGCCGACGGCGGCACGGAGGGCAACGTCGTCAAGCTCCCCGACGCGGGCATCCAGCCGATCGCGGCGTCCGAGGTTTCCGGTGCCGTCGCGAAGGTCGCCGCCGGCTCGCCGCTGGGCGGCATGACCGAGATCGGCGGGCCCGAGGTCTTCACCATGGAGAGCTGGGTGCGCGAGGCCCTGACCTTCCGCAACGACCCGCGTGAGGTCACCGTCGACCCCGAGGCCCGCTACTTCGGCGAAAAGCCGGGTCCGAAGGGCCTGCTGCCCGACGAGGGGGCCCAGCTCGGGCAGATCAAGTTCGCGGACTGGCTCCCGGCCAACCCGCCCAGGAAGTGATTCCTCGCGCGGGTGGTCCCGTTCCGGTGCCACCCGCGCATCCCGTTAGGAGGGAACGCGATGACAGAACAGCAGGTCGCGACGTCGGTACTGGTGATCGGCACGGGCGGGTCCGGGTTGCGCGCCGCGATCGAGCTGGCCGAGCGGGGCGTCGACGTGCTCGTGGTCGGCAAGCGGTCCAAAGGCGACGCCCACACCACGCTGGCCGCCGGCGGCATCAACGCGGCGCTGGCGACGATGGACACCGACGACAGCTGGCAGCAGCACGCCGCCGACACCATCAAGGAGAGCTACCTCCTGGCGCACCCCGACACGGTGCAGGTCGTCACGCAGAACGCCGCGCGCGGTATCGAAGACCTCGAACGCTGGGGCATGCCCTTCGCCCGCGAGGCCGACGGCCGCATCTCCCAGCGGTTCTTCGGCGCGCACACCTACCGGCGCACCGCGTTCGCCGGTGACTACACCGGGCTGGAGATCCAGCGCACGCTCGTGAACCGGGCGGCACAGCTCGACGTGCGGATGCTCGAAAACGTCTACATCACGCGAATCCTGGTGCAGGACAACGTGGTCTTCGGTGCGTACGGCTTCGGCCTCGACGACGGCACCCGCTACGTGATCCACGCCGACTCGGTGATCCTGGCGGCCGGCGGGCACACGCGCATCTGGCGCCGCACGTCTTCGCGGCGCGACGAGAACACCGGTGACTCGTTCCGTCTCGCCGTGCTGGCCGGCGGCCGGATCCGCGACCCGGAGCTGGTGCAGTTCCACCCGTCCGGGTTGCTGGAGCCGGAAAACGCGGCGGGCACTCTCGTGTCGGAAGCCGCTCGCGGCGAGGGCGGGCAGCTGCGCAACGCGTTGGGCGAGCGGTTCATGGAGCGCTATGACCCGGAGCGGAAGGAACTGTCCACACGCGACCGGGTGGCTTTGGCCGCCTACACCGAGATCAAGGCGGGCCGTGGCACGCCGAACGGCGGCGTGTGGCTCGACGTGTCGCACCTGCCGCGCGAGACGATCATGCAGCGGCTGCCGCGGGTGTACCAGACATTGCTGGAACTGCAGATGCTCGACATCACGAAGAGCCCGATCGAGATCGCGCCCACGGCGCACTACTCGATGGGTGGCGTCTGGGTGCGCTCGTCCGACCACGGCACGGGTGTCGAAGGCCTGTACGCGATCGGTGAGGCGGCGAGCGGTCTGCACGGTGCCAACCGGCTCGGCGGAAACTCGCTGATCGAGCTGCTGGTGTACGGCCGGATCGTCGGCGAGGCGGCGGCAGAGTACTCGGCTTCGCTGGCTGCGCAACGCCGTTCCGCCGGCGCGCTGGCGGAGGCTCGCGGTGAGGTCGACGAGCTCCTGGCGGCCGACGGTCCGGAGAACGTGCGGGCCCTGCAGCGTTCCTTGCGCAACACGATGACCGAGCACGCGGGTGTCGTACGTGACGAGGAGGGTCTGCTCGCGGGACTGTCCGAACTGGACGCGCTCGAGGATCGGGTGAAGAACGTCGGGGTCCACCCGGACCTGGCCGGGTTCCAGGACCTGGCGCACGCGTTCGACTTGAAGTCCTCGGCGCTGGCCTGCCGGGCGACGCTGGAGGCCGCGGTGGAACGGCGCGAGACGCGCGGTTGTCACAACCGCTCGGACTACCCGGAGCTGGACGAGTCGATGCGGGTGAACCTCGTGTGGTCCGGGCCCGGGCGGATCGAGCGGGAAGAGTTGCCGCCGGTGCCTGCGGAGATCGCGGCGTTGATGCGGGAGGTTTCCTCGGAAGGGAAACTGGTCGAGTGAGATGAGGGGGCTCTCCCTGGTCGGGAGAGCCCCCTGTTTATTGGGGTTGCACGACATTCGTGAAGAGGATTGCCGCGTCGGTTTCGGCTTCGATGCGATGCCGTCGCTCGGGGAGCACGAGGAAGTCGCCGGGTGCCGCGCCTTGGCTTTCGGTATCGGTGACGAGGCGGATGTGTCCGAGCAGGACGAGCACGGTGGCCTCGCCGCCGTGGTGTTCGTGTTCGTGCAGGTGTTCGCCTTCGCTCAGCGCCATCACGGTCTGGCGCAGAGCGTGCTCGTGTCCACCGTGGACGGTCACCGCGCTGCGCCCGGAGGACGCCTGCGCCGCGAGCCCGGCGTGGGTCTCGGCGAGGGTGATCAGGTTCATGGCGCTCCTTGCCGAGGGGGCCGGCTTTCATGGCCGGCCCCCGTTCCGGGTCACGGGCGGGGCGCTCGCAGGTGCTTGCGCTGCTCGAGCTCCTTGTCACTTACCGGGATGAGCATCGGCTGTCCCGGCGCGCAGAACATCGTGACGACGAACTGGGACTCGGCGTCGTCGAGGTTGTTGCCGTCCTGGTAGTGGATCACGTCGAACCCGGGCTCCCAGAACGCTTCCCCGGCCTTCATCACCCGCTCCGGGTCGCCCTCGAGCTCGAAGATGATCTCGCCCTTGAGTACGTATCCGAACGCCGGCCCGGAATGCCGGTGCGGCGGCGCCCCGTCACTCCCGGGCGGCAACGTGACCAGGATGGTCATCGGCACGGCCCCCTCGGGCGCCGCCGGCGCCCCCTCCGCGGTCGCCACCAGCTCGATCTTCGGCGGCGGCGCGCTCGACTTGGGGTTCGGCAGGTGGTGCGAATGTTCCACGCTCATGAGCTTCCTTCACGGACCTGGTGTCGGTTGTCCTTCCGAGAGCTGAGACAAGACGTGGCCGCGATCTGTGACAGCGGTGCGGCTCCTTGCGGTGTCTCCACCAAGAATAGTGCGATGAAGGACATCTGGCGTTCGAGAACGAACAACCTGCGCGCTCGATGGTGATCGGCGATCACTCCGATGCCGTCCGGCAGAGCCGGACACTTCCCGGCCAGAACGCCGGCACCCGACCTATCGTGGGCAGATGGATGAAACGCGTGGTGGCGTCGCGTCGGTGGTGAGGGCCTGCAAGGTGCTGCGCGCCTTCTCGCCCACGGTGGGTGTCCTGTCGGTCCGGCAGGTCTCGGCCCGCGCGGACATCCCGCGCAGCACCGCCCACGAGCTGTGCCGCACCCTCGTCGCCGAGGGCATGCTGGAGGATTCCGGCAACGGTTACCAGCTCGGCCCGCTGCTGTTGGAGCTCGCCGGCCAGATCATCGAACGCACCGGCCTCGTCCGCGCGACCGAAGGCATCCTCGACCGCCTGGTCCGCGCGCCCGAGCAGGAGGCGCACTTGGGCCAGCTCACGCAGGGCTGGGTCGTCTACCTCGATCGCAACGCCAGCACCTGCAAGGTCCCGATGCACAACCGCGTCGGCCAGCGCGCCCCCGCGCACCTCACCGGGTGCGGCAAGGCGGCGCTGTCGTGGCTGCCGTTCGACAAGGTCGTGGCCCACGTGGAGAAGTGCTGTGCGGAGAGCTCGACGCCGCCGCCCGACCTCGACGAGCTCGAAGCCGAGCTGGTCCGCGCGCGGCAAGACGGGTTCCTGGCGTCGAGGTCGTTCCAGAAGGACCGGATGTCCGTCGCGGCGGCGATTTTCGACGCGTCGGGCCACGCGGTCGGCGGCGTCTCGCTGGCCGGCCCCGCGACGATGTTCACCACGGCCGTCGTGGCGTCGGCCCGCGCGTCGGTGACCAACGCGGCCGGCCTCATCAGCGCGCGGCTCATCAACGATTCGGCGCGCTGGGCGAGCACCCCGCGCTGACTGAAATCGTTTGCAACACAATGTGCGGCACCTGCGCCCGTTACGTCGAGACCGGCGCGGAAATCGCACCCGAAATGGGCGGGTCGCTCGGCACCTCTGCGTATACTGCCGTCGTGCGAAGAGCGACCTTGAAGGACGTGGCCGCGCGCGCCGGGGTCCACGTCGCGACCGCGTCGAGGGCCCTCAACGAGACCAGTCGCCACCTGGTGAACAGCGCGACGCTCGACCGTGTGCTCCGCGCCGCCACCGAGCTCGGCTACTCCGGCAACCTCAGCGCCCGCACGCTCCGCACCGCCCGGTCGATGGCGATCGGCATCCTGCTGCCGGACCTGACCAACCCGATCTTCCCGCCGATCGTGCGCGGCGCCGAGGACATCCTGCGCGAGCGGGGCTACAGCACGTGGATCGCCAACACCGACGACGACCCGAAGATCACGGCCGCGTCGATCGAAGCGTTCCTCTCGCGTGGCGTCGACGGGTTCATCTCCGCCGGGTCGCGCCTCCACGACGACGCCGCCGAGCAGATGGCCGGCCAGGGCCACCCGCTCGTGCTGGTCAACCGCACCGTCGACCGCCGCGACATCCCGTCGGTCACGGCCGACGACGACCACGGCGTCCGCCTCGCGCTCAGCCACTTCGTGGAGCTGGGCCACCGCAAGATCATCCACCTGGCGGGCCCGCAGGATCTGTCGACCGGCGTGCATCGCAAGCGCGCCTTCGTGCAGGGCCTCGCCGACCACGGCCTCGACCGCGAGCCCGAACGCGTGGCGCAGTGCGACGCGTGGTCGCAACGCGAGGGACATCGTGTCCTCAGTGGACTCCTGCGCGACGAGAAGATCGACTTCACCGCGATCGTCGCGGGAAACGACCTGATCGCCCTCGGCTGTTACGACGCGTTGCGCGAACACGGAATGACGTGCCCGCACGACGTGAGCATCATCGGCTTCAACGACACCCCGTTCATGGACCACGTTTCCCCGCCGATGACGACTATCCGCATTCCGCAGTACGACTTGGGTCGCGAAGCCGCGAAACTTCTCGTCGACAACCTGGAAAACCCCGAGCAGGGGCCGCGGTCGATCGTGCTGCCGGTCGAGCTGGTCAACCGGCGTTCCACGGCGCCGTTGCGCGCGAACTGACCCGAATTGCCGTTGCCCTTCCCATTGTGAACGATTGCAGCCGGGTAGTGAGCAGCAGTGGCTCCCGGCTTGGCACCCCGCCTAGGCTTCTCCCGAGAAGCACGACCGACGCTTGAAGGAGTCTCCGATGGACCTGCTGCTGCGCGGCAAAACGGCGCTCGTCACCGGTGCGAGCCGGGGGATCGGGCTGGCGGTGACGCGGGCGTTGGTCGAGGAGGGTGTGCAGGTCGTCTCGGCGGCGCGCAACGTCGACGGGGATCTCGAGGAACTGCCTGTCGAGACCGTGGCGGTCGACCTCGGCACGCCCGACGGCGCGGCGCGGGTGGTCGAGGAGGCCGTGGCGCGCGTGGGCGGGATCGACATTCTGGTCAACAACGTCGGCGCCGTGCGGCCCCGGCCTGACGGCTTCGTCTCCGTCACGGACGAAGACTGGCTGGCGACGTTGAACCTCGACTTCATGTCGGCCGTGCGCACCACGCGGGCGGCGCTGCCCTCGCTGCTGGAGCGGACCGGCGCGATCGTCACGGTGTGCTCGGTCAACGCGACCTTGCCCGACCCGCTGGTGATCGACTACAGCGCGGCGAAAGCGGCATGCCTCAGCTTTTTCAAGTCCCTGTCGAAGGAAGTCGGCGCGCGAGGCGTCCGCGTGAACACGGTCAGCCCGGGCCCCGTCGCCACGGACCTGTGGCTGGGCAAGGGCGGCGTCGCCGAGACGGTCGGGGGCGCCGTGGGCGCGGAGCCCGGCAACGTCGCGGCGAAGGCGGCCGCCGGCTCCGTGACCGGCCGGTTCACCCGGCCCGAGGAGGTCGCGGACCTGGTGACGTTCCTGGCCAGTGGCCGCGTCGGCAACCTCACGGGCGCCGACATCATCCTCGACGGCGGCCTGACGCAGACGATCTGAACCCCGTCTGACCTGGGGTAACATCCCGCTGATGACACCCGAGGAGCACCTGCGCCACGCCGACCCGGTCCTCGGCCGGGTCATGGACGAGATCGTCGGGCCGCCGCCCCGGCTGCCGCCCGACCCCGCGCTGGCCGGCGACCCGGACATCCCGAAGGACAACTACGGCGTGCTCGTGCGCGCGATCGTCAGCCAGAACATCTCGATCCACGCGTCGCGCGCCATCTTCCGCAAGCTGAAGGACCGCTTCGGCGGCCGGCTGCCGACGCCGGAAGAGCTGCTGGCCGACGATCCCGAGCAGCTGCGCCGGGCCGCCGGTCTTTCGCGCGCGAAAACGGTGTCGCTGCGCTCGCTCGCCGACTGCATCCTGGCGGGGCGCCTCGACCTCGACGCGCTGAACGAGCTGCCCGACGACGAGGTCGTCGCGCAGCTCGACGTGGTCAAGGGCATCGGCGTGTGGACCGCGCAGATGTTCCTGATGTTCCACCTGCACCGCCCTGACGTGCTACCGACCGGTGACCTCGAGCTGCGCCGCAGCGTCGAGCGGGCCTACGGGCTGCCCGCCCGGCCGACGCCCGCGGAGCTCACGCGCGTGGCCGAGCCGTGGCGGCCGTACCGCACGCTGGCGTGCCTGTACCTCTGGCAACTGGCCGAGCAGGCGCCACGGTTGTGATTAAGCTGGTGCCACAGGACTTTTCGCGCAAAGGAGAAACACGTGGAGGGTGTCGACCCCACGGTGGCGCCGAGCGGCAACGGCTGCGCCGACTGTGATGCGGCCAGTCCGCAGGGCTGGTGGTTCCACCTGCGCCGCTGCGCGCAGTGCGGCCACATCGGCTGCTGCGACTCGTCGCCCGGCCAGCACGCCAGTGCGCACGCCGCCTCGTCCGGCCACCGCATCGTCCGCAGCTTCGAGCCGGGCGAGGAGTGGTTCTGGGACTACGCCGAGGAAGTGATGTACGAACGCGGCCCCGAACTGGCCGCCCCAACGCACCACCCGCTCACGCAGGCCGCACCCGGCCCGGCCGACCGCCTGCCGGCGAACTGGGCCGAGCAGCTTCACTGACTCGGTTCGGGGCTGCCCGGTCGTGGTGACGGCCGGGCAGCCCGGGCCGAGCAGTGCCTTTGATCGTCGGCGCGGCTGCTCGTGCTGCCGGTGGAGCTTGCCGAGATGCTCGGCCCAGAGACCTGCCGGTCGTAGAACGGAGAGCTTCTTCCCGGGTGAGCGGGTAGAACCCGGGTCCGGCGTCGTTGCCACCGAGGTACGGGACGAGTGCGCTGATCAGCAGTCCGCACGACTCGTCGAAGGCGTTCGCGGAGATCCGCTCCAGAAGAACCCGATTGCGGCGCGCTCGGCGTCCAGGCCGAAACCAAAGCCTCGTGTGTCCGTCCGGTTCACCAGAGCCTGCGTTGAACTCCGCGTACGAAGTCGCCCAGCCCATGACCGTCCGCTCGGCCAAGCACGCTCCGTCGATCTCGGCCGGCCGGTCCCACTCGTCGCCATCGCGCGTGTAGTAGGGCGCCGAGATTTCGCCGCACCGCGCACGGCCTCCTGAGCGTGCCGTACGGGAATCAACTGGCCGGCAGTACCTTCGACACCATGACCAGCTCACGTCCGAATCCCACCGACGTCGCGGGTGCGTTGTTCGATTTCGCACTTCGGCCCTCACAGGTGCAGGCGGCCGACGCGGCCGCGGCGGGGCGGGACACGTTGGCGGTGCTGCCCACGGGCAGCGGGAAAAGTGCCATCTACCAGGTCGCCGGCCTCGCCCGCGGTGGGTTGACGGTGGTCATCTCGCCGCTCATCGCGTTGCAGCGCGACCAGTTGCGGTCCATCGCCGGACGCCCGTACGGCGACCGGACCATCCACGCCGAGCTCCTCAACTCAACTCAGAAGGTCCACGAGCGCCGCGAGACGCTGGCGCGGCTGGAGAAGGGCGCGCTGGACTTCGTCTTTCTGGGCCCTGAGCAGCTCATCAACGCCGAGACGCGTGCGGCGATCACCAATGTCACGTTGTTCGTGGTGGATGAAGCACATCTGGTGAGCGAATGGGGACAGGAGTTCCGCCCCGAGTACCTGCGGCTGACCGACGCGATCGCCGAGTTCGGCCGGCCGCCGATCCTCGCGTTGACGGCCACGGCGTCGCCGCCCGTGCAGGCGGACATCACGCGCCGGCTGGGGATGCGCGACCCGCAGGTGGTGATCGCCGATTTCGACCGGCCGAACATCTCGCTCTCGATGCGCCCGACGCAGCCCAGCAAACCGGAGGCGCGGGCCGTCGACGACCGGTGCGTCGACGTCCTCCTCCAGCACGACACCCCGGCGCTCGTCTACGCCCTCACCCACGCCCGCTGCGAGTCCCTCGCCGACCGCCTGCGCCTCGACGCCTTCCGCTCCGCGCCCTACCACGGCGGCATGACGGCGGCCACCCGCGCGCAGGTGCAGGACGACTTCTTCGCGGGGAAGCTGGACGTCGTCGTCGCCACGAGCGCGTTCGGGATGGGGATCGACAAGCCCGACATCCGCACGGTCGTGCACGCCGGTGTGCCCGCGAGCATCGACGACTACTACCAGGAGATCGGCCGCGCCGGCCGCGACGGGGAGCCCGCCGTGGCCGTCCTCGTGCACGACCCGCGCACCATCCGCATCCCGCGCCTGCTCGCCGCCCGCACGCACCTGGGTGAGGAGACCGTGCACCTGGTGGTCGACGCGGTCGAGAACTCGCCTCGGCAAGCGACGCTCACCGACCTGACCGCCAGCGCCGGGGTGCCCGCTCACGCCGTCGAGCGGGTGGTCAACGAGCTGGCGGAGCTGGGTTTCGTCGGCGTCACGGGGTCGGGCCACCACCGCGTGGTGGAATGCGAACAAGAACTCGCACCACCGGCCGAGCTTGCCGACCAGCTCGTCGACCTCGACCTGCGCCGGCAGGCCGTGCTCACCAGCCGGATCGAGGCCGCGCGCGGATACGCCGAAAGCACGCGGTGCCGCCGTGCGGAACTTCTCGCATACTTCGGTGAGAACTACACACCGCCGTGTGAAAACTGCGACAACGACCGTTCGGCGCACACCACCGAACACCAGCGCGCCGACGTCTCCGGCGGTGCCCCCGTGCACCACCGCCTGTGGGGAGACGGACAACTGTTGTCCCAGGACGAACACGAGTTGCTCGTTTACTTCCCCAGCGTGGGCTACAAGCACCTCACCGCGTCGACGATCTCGTCCGGCATCCTCCAGCCGCGCTGAACAAGAGCCCGCGGGCTCGCCTGGTAACTTCCCGACTCGGGCGCGAGACTGGGTGCGCCCGGAGAGAGGAGCCGTTCGTGGACGACGACATCGAGGACAATGCCGACACCGGCGTGCTCGACCCTGAAGACACCCTCGAGGACGGCGATCCGTACGACGAGGGCTACTCGCCGCCGGAGAAGCCGTACGAGGTCGACGAGTTCGGCACCACGCCCGAGGAAGAGCGCGAAGGCGAAAGCTGGGAGGGCCGCCTCGCCCGCGAGGTGCCCGACGTGCAGCCCGAGGAAGGCGACGACCTCGGCGACAGCGAGGACACCGACGGCGAACTCATCGACGGCGAACTCGGCGACTTCCGCGCAGGCCGCCTCGTCGCCGCCGACGAGGGCTCCGGCGAAGACTCCGACGAGGAGCTGTACGCCTCCGACGTCGGCATCGACGGCGGTGCCGCCTCCGCAGAGGAAGCCGCCGTCCACGTGGTCGACGACCCCGAGGACTACTGAGAACCGCCGGCAACCGCTGAGGTCAGGGTGGTGCGGGATTTCCCACACCACCCTGCCCGGCTGACGCGGTCCGCACAGCGCGGCGGGCAGGGCCTCGGCCGGAGGTGTGGTGCAAGGGAGACCGCGTGACAGCTTCGTCGCGGTCCCGACGTTCCCGCCACCTCTCGGTCGGGTTCCGCAGGGAGGCTGAGTGGGGCGCCGCTGAAGACGGCGCAACCGCCTCGCCGAGGTTCCGGGGTGCACCGCGCCGTTTGATCGGATTCCGCGTGCCGCGAGCGAACTGGCCCGTGGCGCAGGGGAGCCGGCGCGCCTTCCTCGCAGAGGTTCCGCCATGCACGCCGCCTGTGGTCGGGTTCGGTCGGCCAGGAGCGAACTTGGGTGGGGTGCCGCTGGACATGGCGCAGCTGCCTCGCTGAAGCTCCCGAGGTTCACCGAGCGCCGCGGTCGGGTTCGGCTGGCTAGGAGCGAACTTGGGTGGGGTGCCGCTGGACATGGCGCAGCTGCCTCGCTGAAGCTCCCGAGGTTCACCGAGCGCCGCGGTCGGGTTCGGCTGGCT
>NZ_JBFBAF010000020.1:0-9497 GCF_040682095.1 Amycolatopsis sp. NPDC051372 | reverse complement strand
CTAGGAGCGAACTTGGGTGGGGCGCCGCTGGACATGGCGCAACTGACTCGCTGAAGTTGTGAGGTTCACCGAGCCGTTCGGTCGGGGTCCGCGGGCCGGGGCCCACCGGCCCGGGGCGCAGCTGGAGACGGCGCAACTGCCTCGCTGAGGTTTCGGGGTTCACCGCGCCGTTTGATCGGATTCCGTGAACCCGCGAGCGAACGGCCTGGGGCGCAGGGGAGCCGGCGCGCCTTCCTCGCCGAGGTTCCGCCGTGCGCGCCACCTGTGGTGGGGTTCGGTCGGTCAGGAGCGAACCTGAGTGGGGCGCCGCTGGACATGGCGCAACTGACTCGCGGAAGTTCCGCGGTTCACCGAGCCGTTCGGTCGGGGTCCGCGGGCCGGCGCCAACCGGCCCGGGGGCGCAGCTGGAGACGGCTCAACTGACTCGCGGAAGCTCCGCCATTCACTGCGCCGTTTGATCGGATTCCGTGAACCCGCGAGCGAACTGGCCCGTGGCGCAGGGGAGCCGGCGCGCCTTCCTCGCCGAGGTTCCGCCGTGCACGCCGCCGTGCGGTCGGGTGCGGCCGGCCAGGAGCGAACCTGAGTGGGCGCCGCTGGACACGGCGCAACTGCCTCGCGGAAGTTCCGACTTCACCCCGCTGCTTGATGGGTTCCACCAGCCGCGAGCGAACCTGTGCGGGACATCGTGAACAAAAAGCGCGACTGCCTGGCTGACGCCTGCCGTTCACGCCCTTGCCCGGCCCGACATCCTCGAGCCGCATCCGGCGTGCAGTGGCGGAACAACCGCGCGGACTCCCGAGTCACGCTTTGCGCGCGATCTCCTCCAGCCACCCGGTCACCTTCGCGCAGATCGTGGCCTCGCCGCCGCGCGTGTGTTCCACCAGTTTGTCCTGCGACCACAGCATGGCCGCGACCACGCCGTGGCGCAGCGGCGTCAGGCCGATCTGCCAGGAGCCGTGGCGCCACTCCGCGGTGCTCCACTGGCCGGTCGTGGCGCTGCGCTCGACGGTCCAGGCCGGGCCGGCCGCCAGTTCTGCCACCGTTTTCGGCGCTCGCCACTGCCGCACGGTGTTGTTCTCGGTGCTCATCGGGGGTCCCTCGGGGTGCGCAGGAACGGGGTCGTGTCGCGGCAGCGGCGGTCCGGCCGCGAGAGCGGGGAGTCAGCGCACGGTGGCAACCCTTTCGTTCAACTCCCGTTCACTTTAGCGGCCCGTGAGGTGTGTTTGCGCGTACTTCCGGAAAGCGGCGACGAGGCGGCTGCGGTCGTCGGCGCGGGTGGCGAGCACGACGTGCGCCGGTTCGACGTCCTCCAGCACCACCGACGTCAGGTCGGGACGCAGGAAGCGCACGTCGTGGCCTGCGGAGATGGCCACGGCCTGACCGGCCGCGACGAGCTCGAACTTGTCCTCCAGCGCTTCGATCACGGGCCCGTCGGGCGCCGGGCGGCCGTCGGGCCGTGGTTCGACGCGCCAGTACGCACTCCACGCCGGATCGGTATCGCGCATGCGGGGCAGCGGTTCGTCGGCGATGTCGTTGATGCTCACCGATTCCTTGCCGGCCAGCCGATGATCCAATGGGAGAACAACCACACGCGGCTGGTCGTAAAGCACCGTGACGTGCAGCCCCTCGGTCGCGAACGGCAGCCGGCTCACGACGACGTCGACGCGGTGCTCCAGCAGCGAAGTCGGCACGTCGTCGAACGCGACGTGCAGCGTCTGCACGTCGGCGTCCGGATGCCGGTGGCGCATCTCCCGCACAGCGGGCGTGACGATGAGCCCGCCCGCGTACCCGACGGCCAACCGGCTGGGCTGCGCGGCGGCCCGCGTGCGCGCGATGGTTTGGGCCGCGGTGCGCAGCAACGCCTTCGCCTGCGGCAGGAACACCTCACCCGCCTCCGTGAGCCGGCTGCCCTGCGGCGTGCGGTCCAGCAGCCGCGCGCCGAGCTGCTGCTCGAGACGGCGGATCTGACGGCTCAGCGAAGGCTGCGTCACGTGCAAGGCCTCGGCCGCGCGACCGAAGTGCTTGTGCTCCGCGACGACCGTGAAGCAGTGCACCAGCCGGAGGTCGAGGTCGACCGAATGTTCGGGCATGTGGCAATTCTACCTGCGGTGATGCGCGAAGCGTATTGCGCGATGCGAAGGTTTCATTGGCCGATGTGCGGAAACTGACGGCAGGCTGGAAGGACCAGAACATCCCTTGTTTGAGGAGCAACACCATGCGTGTGTTTGTCACCGGCGCGACCGGGTTCATCGGCACCGCGGTCGTGCGCGAGCTGCTCGGCGCCGGCCACCAGGTGCTCGGCCTGGCCCGCTCCGACGCGTCGGCCGCCAAGCTGACCGCGGCCGGCGCCGAGGCCCACCGCGGCAGCCTCGAAGACCTCGACAGCCTGCGCACGGGCGCCGCCGCGGCCGACGGCGTGATCCACACCGCGTTCGTCCACGACTTCAGCGACTTCGAGCGCTCCGTCGGCACCGACCGCCTCGCGATCGAGACGATCGGGGAAGCCCTGGCCGGCACCGGCCGTCCGTTCGTGATCAGCTCCGGCACCCCGGCCACCCCCGGCGGCGTGGCGACCGAGGACACCATCCCCGAAGGCGGCAGCCTCGCGGCCGGCCGTTTCGCGTCGGAAGAGATCGTGGTTTCGTTGGCCACGCGGGGAGTTCGCGGCTCCGTCGTGCGGCTGCCGCGGTCGGTCCACAGCGACGAGGACCGCCACGGCTTCGTCCCCTTGCTCATCGAAACCGCCCGCACGCACGGGGTTTCGGCCTACCCCGGCGACGGCGCCAACCGCTGGCCCGCCGTCCACTGCCTGGATGCCGCGCGCCTCTACCGCCTGGCCCTCGAGCATGCCCCGGCGGGCACGCGCCTGCACGCCGTCGGCGATGAGGGCATCCCAGTGCGCGAGATCGCCGAGCGCATCGGCAAGCACCTCGGCCTGCCGGTCGAGTCCGTCCCGGTCGAGCAGGCGGCCGAGCACTTGGGCTGGCTGGGCCCGATCTTCGCCGCGGACATGCCGGCGTCGAGCGCCCGCACGCAGGACTTGTTCGACTGGCGGCCCACTCATCCCGGATTGCTGTCCGATTTGGACGCCGGCCACTACTTCTCCCGATGATGGCGACGTTCGGAGCCGGCCCGGTCGGCGTGTGCCTGCCGGTCACCTTCACCAGCACTCCTTCGGCCGACGACCAGCGCACCGCCGTGCGCCGCCTGGAACGCGCCGGCTACCACGCGGCGTGGACCAACGAGGTCATCGGCAAAGACGCCCTCGCCCAGCTGGCGGTGCTCCTCGGTGCCACCGAGTCACTGGCGTTCGGCACCTGCGTCGCCAACATCTGGGCCCGGCCGCCCCAGACCGCGCACGCAGCCGCTTCCTTCCTGTCGCAGGCTTTCCCGGGCCGGTTCACGCTCGGCCTCGGCGTCGGCTACCCGCAGCAGGCGTCGAATGTGGACCGTCCGTTCGGGACTCCGCTGGCCACCATGCGGTCCTATGTGGAGGGTCTGGCTGCGGAAGCCTCGCCACCCGCCCCGGACGCCCCGTACCCGCTCATCCTGGGCGCCAACGGCCCCAAGATGCTCACCCTCGCCGCCGACCTCGCCGACGGCGCGCTCCCCGCCGGCCTGCCTCCGCAGCACACGGCTCTTGCCCGACGGGTCCTGGGCCCGGACAAACTCCTCGTCGTCGCGCAATCGATCGCGGACTCGTTCGAGACGGCCCGCCAAACCGTCTCGAACTGGCTCGGCCGCACCGCTTTCCGCGCAACACTCGCGGATCTCGGCTACCCGACCGAGCCCACCGACGATCTGGTCCGGACCCTCGTCGCGTTCGACGGCCCGGACCACGTCGCTGCCGCCGTCCAAGCCCACCTCGACGCCGGCGCCGACCACGTCACCCTGCTTTCCCCAGTGGGCACCGAATTCGGCCCGGGCATCGACCACCTCGTGTCGCTGGCCCCGGCGCTGCGGTGATCACAACCTCCCGGCGACGGTCTTCGCCAGCGCGGCGTAGGCGTCGAGGAACGCGTCGCTGGGAGCGCGGCGGAATGCCAGCTGGGCGATCCGGATCCGGCCGTGACTCCGTTTGGCGATGGTGACGGTGGTACTGCCTAGGGGGGTGGTGCAGTAGACGGCGTCGTCGGTGAACGGCTTGGGCTCGTCGGCGCAGCCTCGCGCCGAACCCTGGAAAGCGGCCTCCGGCGAGTCGAATCCCGGCGCATCGCCGACCCCCAGCTCCACCAAGCTGGCATGCGAATCGAGGGCGCGGTGATACGAGCAGGCGTACAGCGTGACACCGCGCTGCGTTTCGGGTTCTTCCTCGGTACTTTCGAAGCTGTTGCCGTCGGCGAGCTCATGCTGGACTTCACCCGAGTCCAGAAACGGACACGCCGCACTGAGCCGCTCCGGCGACGCCGCCGCCACGAACGACGTCGTCGTCGGTCCCTCCACTGTGGTCGCCGCACCGCCGGCGGCGCACCCCGCGGCGGCGACTCCCGCGAACGCGACGGCGACCAGCCTCGTGGGCCACCGCATGCCTTTTTCCACCAGACCCGGCCTTGTGCTCATCGCCCGATCACAACCGCTCGGTGAGGCTTTTGGCCACGCTGGTGTACTGATCCGCGCGCGTCGGGTCGGGAGCCAGGTCGCCGGTCACCATCGCGATGCGCATCTCGCCATGGCTGAACTTGACGACCGCGAGGTAGGTGTATTCGTACTGGTCGTGTTGGTAGTCGCAGTAGAACGCGTTGCCGGGGAGGAACTTCGGCGCGCCGCTGCAGATCGTGGCCGCCGTCTTCAGCGAGGTCTTCTCCGACCGTTCCCCGGGCGATGCGAAGACGACCAGGGTGCCGGCCGGCTCGTGGCTGCTGGTGCGCAGGTATTCGCAGGTGTACGAAATGGCGTTGCCGTCTTTGTCCGGCGCGTCTTCGTCGGTGATCAACTCGCGATCGCCGGAGAACGCCCGCTTGTACTCCGCTGAGTCCAAGAGCGGACACGCCGCACTCAACCGCGCCGGCGACGCCGCCGCGACGAACGTCGACACCGTCGACGGCGGCGCGCTGGTCTTCGTCGTGGTAACCGCGCTGGTAGTCACCGGGCTCGACGTCACGGCAGGTCGATTTGCCGCGGTAGCCGAACACCCCGCGGCGGCCGCCACTACGAAGGCGACGGCGATGAGTCTTCTGGGCAAACGCATGTCCCGAATCCTGCCCGATCTTCGGGGAGATCCCGGTCTCGGATATCCACTCGTGATCATCCCAATTGTCCCTTTAGGGGCGCTGTAGGGTGGTCCGCGCTCCCGAGGAAACGCCTCGGCCAGGCAGAAGGCTGTGTTGATGAGGTTTGTTTCGCTGCGTTGGGACGAACGCCACCGGGCAACGGAGTTCGACGCTCAGCGCTACCTGGCGGAGCTTCCGGCCCTGGCCGGTCGGCTCCCCGCCGGAGCTCGGGCGTTCGCGCTGGACGCCGGCCATTACGACTTCTACGGCACGACCTGCGTGAAGGACCTGACGATCTCTGCGGCGCTCGCCGATCCAGGAGCCAACGGGTCACTGAAGATCAGGTTCGAGCCCAACCGATGGAAGCACGACTCGGGGCTGACGATCGAGTACGAGAACGTCACCGGCCTGTCGTTCTCCACCGATTCCACCCCGGATCTCCTCGGTGCGGTCCTCCTCGACGAGATCCTGCCGACCGACACCGGGTGTTCTCACGAAATCGCGTTGCGGCACGGTTCCGTGACCGTCGAATGCGGGGATCTCACCGCAAAATGGGGGTGACCCCGCGCCCATGAAAGGCCCGGGGTCACCCCGTCAACTCATGCCTTCGGCTTCGTCAAGCCGCATCCCGCCAACGAAAGATCCACTGTCGACCCAGCCCCGAGGCAAGCCGGAATCCCGACGGTCTGCTGTCCGTAGGACCGGCCCATGTGGACAGTGACCACACCGTTGTCGTCCACCTCGCAGGGGTTGTCCACATCGCACACCTTGCCCAAGGCGTTGGACGTGTTGTGGATGCCCACGACCTGGCCGGTGTGCGGGTCGAGCACGGGCGAGCCGGAGTCGCCGCTGCCGGGGGTGCAGTCTTCGCTGTACTGGATCGCGTTGTGCTGCGTGTATCCGCCCTCGCGGAGTTCCGGGACGATGTTCGCGACCGAACATGCCCAGGCCTTCCGGTGTGTGCCCGAAAGCACGTCGAGCTGGTCGGCCTGCTGGGGTTCGCGAGTGCCGAGTTCGAAGACCTTCGCGCCGGTGGCGGCGAGCTGCGCGTAGGTCTTGTCCACTTGGTACAGGGCGACGTCGGTGCCGGTCATGCTGGCGTACAACAGCTTCGTGGTGCGCAGGGTCGCCTTGATCGCACCCGACGCGGACAGCACTGCGGCATCGCGGGCCTCCGTGCGCTCCGTCACCGCGGAGCCCACGGCGGGGTGGTCGCCGGCGATGCAATGGCCGTTGGTCAGCAGCAGGCCGGGGTCATCCGGACTGGCCCCGGCCTTGCGGACCAGCGATCCCGCGCACGAGCGCAGGTTGACGGCGCCCTCGAGCGTCGGGTGGCGTTCCGCGATGGTTTCGCGCACCCAGCCGGCGTACGCGGGCACGTTCGTGTAGATCCCCGGCCCGTTGTCGCCGCCACTGACGACACCCGCCAACGTCCAAGCGCCGCCTTCCTTGACGAGCGCCGGGCCACCGGAGTCCATGTTGGTGGGGCCCACCTTGCCGTCGAGTGCGCCGATGCACAGGTCGCTGAGCGAAACCTGACAGGTCGATGTTGGTTGGACAACAGTGTCGGCCTCGAGCAGGTGGTCGGGGTAGCACTGCGGGGCGGACTGGTTGCAGGTCATCCCCCAACCCATGATGCGCGCGCCCGTGCCTGGCGTCGGGGCCTTCGCGCTGATCTTGATCGGCGAGGCCTTCGCCGGGTGCGCCAGCTTCAGCAGCGCGATGTCCTTGCCGAAGATGTGCGGGAGGGTGCCGTTCGAACGTCGCACGAACTTCTGGACCGCAATCACCTCACCTCCGGACGTCGCGCTCACCGAGCCCAGCCGCACCGACCAGTCGTGCGGGTAACCGACCTGGGTCTCGAGATCGTTGCGCGCGCAGTGCGACGCGGTCACCACCCATTGCGGCGCGACCAGCGTCACCCCGCACACGTGCCCGTCGGGCCGCGGCGAGTCGGCCGGCCGGTTCAGCGACCCGGTGAACGGATACGCACGCGGCGATGGGACTCCGCCAACAATCGCTGATGCCGGAGCAACACCCAACGCGGTCACGGACAACGCTGCCGCCACGACGGCCAGCACACTTCGAAGTTTCAACGGGCTCCCTCTCACCTGTGGATCACAGCACCCGCTCAGACTCCTCACCCTGTGTGCGCGCACCTCGACCGGAACGTCACGATCCTGTGACAGCGCCCGCTGTCGCTTTACGACCACGCTAGCCCGGCGCCCACGGCAACACGGCTCCGTAGCGGATCAGCTGGCCGTAGTGATCGGGGTCCGTGGGGGAAAGGGCGAGGTCGAGGAGCGGCACCGCCGCCGCGGCCGGAGTGGGGGCCGTGCTGACGTCCCACCAGAGCGCCGACGTCGGCGTGTTCATCATTCCCGGACATACCGCCGCGAGCAGGATCCCGCGTTCCGCGTCGCTCGCGCGGCGCAGCGCGGCGAGCGCACGCACAGCCGCCACCTGCCCGATCTTCGACGGGATGTTCACGAACCCGGGCCACGCACCGGCGCGGGCGCTGCCGTCCGCGACCGCGTCGCGCCAGTTCGCGACGGCCTTGTCGACGTCGTCCAGCGAGGCCAGGCCGTCGAAGCGATCGTGCAGGACGGGCGCCAGGTAGTGCAGCGTGCCGAGCGAGCTGGCGACGACGAGCAGCTTGCCGCCGTCCCGCAGCAGCGGGGCGAACGCCCGCAGCAACCTCGTCGTACCGAAGTTGTTGACGTCCGTGTAGGGGCCCACGATCTCCCGCGGGTCGTCGTCGGGACCGACGCGCATCACGGCGTTGCCGAGCACGACGTCGACCCCACCGTGGCGATCGCTCAGCACCTTGGCGAGCCGGGTGACGGACGCGGGATCGGCCACGTCGAGCAGTTCACCTCTGACCGTCGCCCCGCCCGCCGGCAGCGACTCCACGGCCTCACCGACCCGGCCGAGATGCCGTCCCGTGAGGTAAATAGTGTCCTGAGTGGACAGACGCTGCGCGAGCCCCTCGACGAGCGCCAGGCCCAGCCCTTGTGTGGCTCCGGTGACCAGTGCGACGGTCACGCTCGCACCAGGGCTTCCGTGAGCTCCCACAGCCGCGCGGCGCCATCGGGGTCGAGGGCATAGCGCGCGACTCCGTGCAACTGCGGTGCGTCCCCGCGCCGGTCGATGGTCGGCGTCTCCGTGCAGTCCACAAAGTACCGGCCGCCGATGCCCTCCAGCAGCGGTGACGTGGCGACCAGGACCGACGTCGCCGCACCCTGCTCCGGGGTCTTCATCAGTTCGAGAGGGACAGTTCCGCTGCCGCGGCCGCTCGTGTGGCGCTGCAGGTTGGTGAAGATCCCGCCCGGCATGACGGCGTTCGCCGTGATGCCGTCCCGAGCCCAGCGACGAGTGGCCTCGACGGCGAACAGCACGTTGGCCGTTTTGGACTGTCCATAAGCGAGCCACGGATCGTAGCGGCGGAAGGCGAAGTTCACGCCGTCGAACACCACCGGCGAGAGCTGGTGCCCGCTTGAGCTCACCACGACGACACGCGCCGAGCCGCCTGCGGCCAGCGCGGGGTGCAGTCCGGTGGCGAGCATGAAGTGCCCGATGTGGTTGGTCGCGAACTGCCACTCCCACCCCTGCTCGGTGTACTGCTCGGGGCTCGCCATCACGCCGGCGTTGGCGACGAGGACGTGCAGTGGACCGTCCCAAGTGGACGTGAAGGCGGCGATCGAGGCGGGGTCGGTGAGGTCCAACTTCGCGACGCGCACCGCAGTGCTGCCGGTGCTCGCGGCGATGTCCTTCGCCGTGCGTTCGCCGGCGGCGACGTCGCGGACGGCCAGGGTCACCTCGGCGCCGGTCGAGGCCAGGGCGCGGGCGGTCTCCACGCCGATCCCGGACGACGCCCCGGTCACCACCGCACGTCGCCCGCTGAGGTCGATGCCTTCGGCCACCTCCGCCGCTGTGCTGGCGAATCCGAAGGGAGTCTGGATCAAGGTCATACTTTCACGCTAAACAGCCACAGGGCATGCTGCCAGCGAAAGTTCGTCAAGTCTGGTATGCGTAACCATCATGGCCTTCACCGACGCGTCGCTCACCGCGCTGCGGGTGTTCCGTGAGGTGGCCGAGCGGGGCTCGTTCACCGCCGCGGCCGCCGCTCTCGGCTACACGCAGTCCGCCGTCTCCCGCCAGATCGCGTCACTGGAGCGCGCCGCGGGCACCCCGCTCGTCGAACGCCGCCACGACGGCGTGCGTCTCACACCCGCCGGACGGCTGGTCGTGCGCCGCGCCGCCACCGTCGTCGACGAGGTGGACGCC